>DASZJM010000293.1:0-2990 GCA_035948165.1 Candidatus Methylomirabilota bacterium | reverse complement strand
GGCCGAGGAGAAGATCGCGAGCCTCGAGGCCCGGCTTCAGGCCGAGCTGCCTCGCTACGCCCAGATCACCGCGGCGCGGCCGGTGCCGGTCTCCGAGCTGGCGCCGCTGCTCCGGCCGGGGGAGGCGGTGGTGCAGCTCCTGCCGACCAGCGACGGGACGTACGTGCTGCTGGTGCGCGACGGGCAAGCGTACGCCCATCGCGCCGCGATCACCACCGGCGAGCTGACCCGCCTCGTGCGCGCGATCCGGTCGAGCCTCGAGGTCGCGGACGGCACGCTCAAGCCGTTCGACACCGCGGACGCCGCGCGCCTCTACGCGCTCCTGATGGCGCCGCTCGCCGAGCCTCTGCGCGGCGCCACGCACCTGATCGCGGTGCCGAGCGGCCCGCTGCTGAGCCTGCCCCTGGGCCTGCTCGTGACCCGCGCGCCCGCGGCCGCGGGCGACTACGCCCAGACCGGCTGGCTGGCCCGCGACGTGGCGATCAGCGTGATCCCGTCGGTATCGTCGCTCAAGTCGCTGCGCCAGGTGGCGGGGCGCTCCGCCGCCTCGCGCCCGTTCATCGGCTTCGGCGATCCCGCCTTCGCGGGCGCGCCCGGCGCCACGCGGGGCCTCGACGCGCTCGGCGAGCTCTGCCGGCAGGGCGAGCCGGTCGACACCGCGCTGGTGCGCGAGCTGCCGCGGCTGCGCGAGACCGCGCGGGAGCTGGAGCAGATCGCGACCGCGCTCGGTGCGGACCGGGCGAGCGTGATCACCGGCGCCGCCGCGACCGAGGCGGCGGTGCGGACCGCGCCCCTGGCCGACTATCGCGTGCTCGCCTTCGCGACCCACGGTCTCCTGCCCGGCGAGCTGCGCTGCAAGTCGGAGCCGGCCCTGGCCCTGACGCCGCCCGCCACTCCGAGCGCGACCGACGACGGCCTGCTCGACGCGAGCGAGGTGGCGCAGCTGAAGCTCGACGCGGACTGGGTACTGCTGTCGGCCTGCAATACCGCGAGCCCCGACGGCAAGCTCGGCGGCGAGAGCCTGTCGGGGCTCGCGCGCGCCTTCTTCTACGCGGGCGCCCGCTCGGTGCTGGCCTCCCACTGGGCGGTGGCCTCGCGCGCGACGGTGGCGCTCACCACCGGCGCCTTCGACGCGCTGGCCCGGGACGCCACGCTCGGCCGCGCGGAGGCGCTGCGGCGCTCGGCGCTGAAGCTCGCGGGGGAGAAGGACAGCGGCCACCCGTTCTTCTGGGCCCCGTTCGTGCTGGTGGGCGATGGCGGCGCGCCGGCCCGCCCCTGACGCCGGAGCGCAGGCCGGCCCGGCGTGCGAACGTCGGGGGGCCGGGAGGGTGGCGCGCTGCGCGTTGACGAGCGGAGCGCCGGAGCGCAGACTGCGGCCATCCTCGGTAGGCGGAGGGAGCCGATGAGCAGGGGCCGGAGGGCCGGGGTCATCCTGGCGGTCGCGGCGGCGGCACTGGCGATCGTACCGGCAGACGCGCTCGCCCAGCGCATGGGCGGAGGTGGGCGGGGCGGCAGCTCCGGGTCATCACACCACGGGTTCCACAACGGCGGACCGGGCGGACGCTCGTTCGGGCACCGGTCCTTCGGCCGCGGGGTCGTCGTCTTCGTGCCGCCGCTCTGGTACGGATCCGATCTCTCGTACGATCCCGGTCCGGCCTACGCGCCCACGCCCTCCTACGACCCCGCCGTCTACGGATCCGGAGTCGGCGGCACGCTCGCGCTCGCACCGGCGACCCCGCCGACGCCCAGCGTGATCCAATACCCGACCGGCCGGTGGGAGCTGCGCGGCGACGGGCTCACGATTCCGTATCGCTGGGTGTGGATCCCGAATCCGCCCGCGGCGCCCCCGACGCCGCCTCCGCCGAGCGGGGAGCCGAGCGCGCCTGCCCCACCCACGTCGAGCCGGCCGGAGCCACCGGGCAATACGAAGATCTATCGCTGGACCGACGGGCAGGGGGTGCTCCACCTGACCGACCGGCTCGACACTGTCCCGCAGCGCTACCAGGCCGAGGCCCGGGCGAGCCGCCCGTCCTAAGCGCTCATCCTGGTCCCCTGGAGGCCGGGCGCTAGCCGCGGAACTGGCGGCGGTCCCCCGCGCGGAGCCAGAGCCGCACCAGATGGCGGCGCAGCTCGGGTTCGTCGGCGTCCTGGTAGGTCGTCCGGCCGTGGACGATGACCCGGTTGTTCAGCACCTGGATCTGGCCGCGCTCGAGCCAGAGATCGAGCCGGTGCGCGGGGTCGGCCAGGAACTCGTCCATGAGGGCCACCGCGCGGGCCCCGTCCGCATCGAGGGCGCGCCCGGTCTTCTCGTAGCCCCGCACGATGTGCCGCGCGTTGAAGCGCGTGCGCAGGCCGCCGTCCCAGGCGAAGACGGGACGGAAGTTGGTCGCGGCCGCGTCGGCGGCCTGGTACTCCTGGTGATCGCGGTAGAAGACGTCGTAGAGCCGGCGCAGCAGGGCGGGCTCCTCGGTCAGGAAGTGGTTGTGGGCCGCCGCCGCGCTCGACACGATGCTCATGCCGCCGGCCCGCGCGGGCCGCAGGCAGAAGAGGCTCACGTACGTGGGCGGCGCCTCGCCCATGCTGCTGTCGGTGTGCATCTCGAGGCCGGCGGGGGTGAGGGCGCCCCGCGTATCCGCGGTGTACTCCTGGCCGTCGTGGCGCACGTCGTAGATCACGGTGCCCTTCCACTCCTGGGCCACGGGCGGGGCGAGGAGGCTCATCAGGATCCAGTAGAGCGCGATCGCCTCGTCGCGGCTCATCGCGTCCACTGGCAGGCGGTCGAGCATGACGAAGCCGGGCCCCTCGTCGAGCCGCCGCCGGGCCTCGTCCATGAATAGACCGGTGGCCGCCAGCCTGAAGTGCTCCGGCAGGAGCAGCAGGGTGGGTACCGGCGCACGCCGGAGCTCGGCCAGCGCGGCCTCCATCTCCGCCAGGACCGGAGCCGGGATCGGCAGGAGGTAGTGCTCACGCCCGAGCGTGGGGCCGTGCCA
>DASZJM010000292.1:0-2476 GCA_035948165.1 Candidatus Methylomirabilota bacterium | reverse complement strand
TTCGGATTCTCCTTCAGCGAGGCCTCGAACTCCGCCCGCGCCGCCGCCGGCTGTCCCACCTGGAGCAGCAGCTCACCGAGTAGCTCGCGCATCGGATAGAGGCGGTTTTCCATCGCCACGTGCTTGACGCTGCCATCCTCGGGGATGCCGGCTCCGTGGGTAGGGGCGCCATGCCGACAGTCTATTCGGCTTGACAGTGGAATGTAACTAGTGTTTCATCTGGATCCATGAGTGAGCAACAGTTACTGCTCCTCCTGGTCGGGGTCCCGCCCACGCCGTCGAGCCTCCGGGTGCGGGTCTGGCGCCGCCTGCGGTCCCTGGGCGCGGTGGCCCTCAAACGCTCGGCCTACCTGTTGCCGGACACCCCGGAGCGCTACGAAGACTTCCAGTGGCTGGCGCAGGAGGTCCAGCGGGACGGCGGCGACGCGACGCTGATTCGCGTGCAGCAGATCGAGAACATGAGTCCCGGCGACGTGCTCCGTCTCTTCCACGAGCCACGGGACCGGGACTATCGCCAGCTCGCCGCTCGTTACCGGAAGGTGCTGCAGGGCTTCGACCGGAAATCGGTGAGCCGGCAGACCCACGAGACGCTCGTCCGTCTCTCGAAGGATCACCAACGAGTCCGCGACATCGACTTCTACGACGCCCCCGGTGGTTCCGAGGTCCGGCGTCTCGAGGAGACCATCGCCATGCGCTCCAGAAGTCCGGAAACGCCCGAGCCACAGCCGAAGCCGAGACTCGATCTGACCAAGCTCCGGGGCCGCCGGTGGGTCACCCGGCCCCGGCCGCACGTGGACCGCGTCGCCTCCGCCTGGCTGATCAAGCGGTTCATCGACCCGGAGGCGGTTTTCCTCTTCGCGCCGCCGGCCGAGTTCCCGAAGGACGCCATCCCCTACGACGCGCCGGGGGTGGAGCTGAGCCACCAGGGGGAGGACTGCACGTTCGAGACGCTGGTGAAGCGAGCCGGTCTCCGCGACCGGCGCCTCGCCCGGCTCGCCGAGGTGGTGCACGAAGCGGATCTGCGTGACGGCAAGTTTCCCCACGAGGAGGCGCGAGGCATCGACGTGGCGATCCGGGCCCTGCTCGCGGCGGCCCCCGACGATCACCAGGTGCTGGCGCAGGGCATGACCTTGTTCGAGGGGCTCTACGCCACCAGCGCGAAGAAGCGCTGATGGCGATCCTGGTGCTGTCCCGCGCGGACGTGTTCGATCTGCTACCCCTTCGGGACTGCATCGAGGTGGTGGAGCAAGCGTTTCGGCTTCACGCCGAGGGCCGAACCCTGGGACCGGGCGTCCTCTCGGTTCCGTCGACGGACGGCGGCTTTCACATCAAGGCGGCCGGGCTCCTGGGCGACCGGGGATACTTCGCGGCGAAGACCAACGGGAATTTTCCCGGCAACCCCCGGCGCTTCGGCCGGCCCACGATCCAGGGGCTGGTCGTCCTCGCGGACGCGGAGAACGGAGAGCCGCTCGCGGTAATCGAATCGGGCAGCGTGACCGCGTTGCGTACCGCCGCCGCGACCGGCGTCGCGGCGAGGCATCTCGCGCGGGCCGACGCGCGGACGGCCACGATCGTGGGCTGCGGCATTCAGGGCGAGCTCCAGCTGGCCGCGGTGGCCGCGGTCCTGCCGCTCGCGCGCGCGTGGGTGCTGGATCTCGACCACGCGCGAGCCGAGAGCATGGCCGCGCGCGCCCGGGCCAGCCTGGGGCTCGAGGTCGCGGCGACCAAGGACCTCCGTCAGGCGCTGTCCGGCAGTGACGTGTGCGTGACGTGCACGCCGTCTCGCCGAGCGGTGGTGGCGGCCGCGGACGTGGCGCCCGGAACCTTCGTCGCGGCGGTCGGCGCGGATGCACCCGGCAAGCAAGAGCTCGAGCCGATCCTGATGGCGACCTCGACCGTGGTCGTCGACGTGCTGGCCCAGTGCGCCGAGATCGGCGAGCTGCAGCACGCCCTCGCGGCGGGACTGACGACGCGGGAGCGGGTGCACGCCGAGCTGGGCGACGTCGTCGCGGGCCGCCGGCCCGGGCGCACCCGGCCGGAGGAGATCACGATCTTCGACAGCTCGGGCACGGCGCTGCAGGACGTGGCCGCGGCCGTCGCGGTGTACGAGAAGGCGCGCCTGACCGGCCGCGGCACGGAGGTGACCCTCGATGGCTGAGGCGCTCGGCAGGACCTGGAAGGAGATCGCGGTGGGGTTCCTCAAGGTGGGGGCGACGGCCTACGGGGGCCCCGCCATCATGGGGGTCATGCAGGCGGAGTTCCAGGAGCGACGACAGTGGACCTCGAAGCCGCACTTCCTGGAAGGGCTGGCGCTCGTGAACGTGCTGCCGGGCGCGACGGCGACCCAGCTCGGCATCTTCCTCGGGCACGCGCGGGCCGGCTGGTGGGGTGGGCTGCTCGCCGGGCTGTGCTTCGCGGCGCCGGCCTTCGTGGTCATGCTGGTGCTCGCCATCGCGTACCAGACCCTCGGGGTCAG
>DASZJM010000291.1:0-11453 GCA_035948165.1 Candidatus Methylomirabilota bacterium | reverse complement strand
GGCCGCGAACTCGACCTGCTCGGCGTACTCGCCCTGATCGAGGACCTTGCCGTCCTTCACCGCGCCGGGATAGTCGACGGCCAGGTAGTCGAGCGCGTGCAGGATGGGCGCGAAGGGATCGGGCTCGTCGGCGGCGGCCGCCGCGGCGGGGCCGATCAAGAGCAGGAGCGCGAGGAGCGCACGCCGGAGCCGCATGGCCGGCTTGCCGCGGGTCAGCGGCCGGCTTCCCGCGGCGTCACCGCGATGGCGAGCTTTCCGACGCCCGCGAGACGCGTCGCGTCCATCACGGCTTGGTGCGCGCGCGGGCCTGGAGCCTTGCGGTGAGCTGGGCGGGGTCGATCATCTCGTGCTCCCGATCTGTGACACGAGCGCCTCGCTGACTACTTGGTCAGGATGAGCTTGTCGGCCTTCGTGATGTGGAGCCGGTACTCCTGGCCCCGGTGGACGATGACGATCTCGCGCCGGCCCCGGAAGAGGTCGGTGCTCGGGATGCGGACGGCCGAGCCGGTGCTCGCGCCGCGGGCGACCGATCCCTCGTCGGAGTCTTCGATCACGCGTCCTCTTCCTTGATCTGCTGCGCGAGGTAGTGCCCCTCGCCGACCTGCTTGATCAGCTCGAGCTGCTCCTCGATCCAGTCGATGTGGCCTTCCTCCGACTTGAGGATCTCCTCGAGGAGGTCGCGGGTACCGTTGTCGCCCGCCCCGCGGCACACTTCCACCCCCGCGTTGAGCGCGGCCACCGCGCTGCGCTCGAGCTCGAGGTCGAGCCGCAGCTGCTCGGGCACGGTCTGCCCCACGTTCACCTTGCCGAGCCGCTGGACGTTGGGCACGCCCTCCAGGTAGAGGACGCGCTCGATGAGCCGGTCGGCGTGGCGCATTTCACCGATCGACTCGTCGCGGAGCTTCTTCCACAGGCGCTTGTAGCCCCAGTTCTCGCACATGCGCGCGTGGATGAAGTACTGATTGATGGCGGTCAGCTCCGCCGTGAGGATGTCGTTGAGCAAGGTCACCACCTGGTCGTGTCCCTTCATCGGCCGCCTCCGTGAGGACGTTAGTGGACCGCAGTCGCGCCACTATACTGCCTCTCACGGATACGCTCGACCAGCCTTTCCAGGGCCTCGCCGCAGGCCCCGCAGTCGCCCCCCGCGCCGCAGCTGCGCTCGATGTCCTCGGCCGTGTGGGCGCCCGCCGAGATGACCGCGCGGACGGTGTGATCGGAGACGCCGCGGCAGAGACAGAGGATCACGGGCGGGTCCTTCCGGAGCCGAGAGACGACCTGTTCATTCGGGCTGCTTTCCGTTCACCCTTAGGGTCGTGATAGCCAGCGGATTAGGTATACCTAATCGCCGCGGAGGCTGTCAACCGGGAAAAACGGAGGGCGGCCGGGCTCCGCCGGGGCGGGGGAAGGGCGCGGATCCGGCGGGCTAGAGCACGTGCAGCAGGGGGCGGGCGCGGAGGGTTCCCTCCTGCCAGAAGCCGCTCGCGCGCAGCTCTTCGAGCGCCTTGTCCGCGTCGGCGGCCCGCATGATCGCGAGGGTCTCCCCGCCCGGGAAGAAGCCGCCGAACGCCATCCGGCCCGCCCCGCGCGCCTCGATCAGGGCGAAGGAGGCCATCTCCACGTCGGGGGCGACGCCCTCCGCGACCATGACCGGGCGGGAGCCGTCGGTCACGAGCGGGGGCAGCTCCCACGGCTCGAGGAACTGGGCGAAGCTCCGCGATCGGTAGCCGGCCCACGCGCCCCCGGTGAAGTAGGGGTCCTCCTCCACCAGCCGGCGGAGGTCGTCGGGCTGGGGGACGCGGTAGAAGATGTCGGCGCCGCGCCCGTCGGGCGAGGGCCCGCCGCCGATGACGAAGCCCTGGGCGCGCAGGCCCATCAGGCGCTCGAGGTGGGCGCGCCGGTGGGGCTCGCGCCGGGCCACGTAGTCGCCCGCGGTGTCGATCGCCACGTGGTAGACGATCATCCGGTCACCCAGCCGCCCGCGAAGGGGATGACCTGGCCCACGAAGAAGTCGGCGTCCTCCGAGGCAAGGTAGACCGCGAGGCGGGCGGACTCTTCGCTGCGCGCGAGGCGGCCGGCCGGAATGTTACGGACCATGCGCTCGCGCTTGACCGGGTCCGCCACGAGCGCGGGCGGGAAGTAGGTCGGGTTCTCGACGTAGTTCTGGGCGATCGCGTTGACCTGGATGCCCTCCCCCGCCACCTCGCGGCCCACCGCCTTGGTGAGCCCGTTCACCCCGGCGCGGGCCGCGGTGTAGGCCGCGTAGTTGGGCAGGCCGGGGAAGGCGGCGGCGGAGGACATGTTGATGATCTTCCCGCGCCCGGCCGGCCGCATCACCCGCAGCGCGGCGCGCAGGCAGAAGAACGGCTCGTCGAGTAGGCGCGCCTGCATCTCGCGCCACGCCGCGTCGGTGATCTGCTCGACCGGGCTGCCGGAGGGCGGGTGCGCGTTGTTGTTGACGAGGACGTCGAGCCGCCCGAAGCGCGCCACCACCGCCTCGACCAGCCGGTCCGCCTCCGCGGAGCGGCTCGGATCGCCGCCGAGCGTGAGCACGTCGCGCCCGAGCCGCTCCGCGATGGCCGCGAACGGCTTGATCGCGGCCGGCTCGCGGTCGTGCAGCGCCACCGAGGCCCCCTCGCGGCAGAACTCCTCGGTGATCGCGGGCCCCATGAAGTGGCTCACGTTGGTGATGAGGGCGACCTTGCCGGTGAGCTTCATGGCCGGAAGCCTACTCGGGGCTTCGCGGCCACGCAAGGCCGTGGTACCGTGTGGACGCGGGCAAGGGAGGTGCCGCGGCCGTGGGCGAGGAGCTGCTCCAGTCGTTCAAGGCCCGCTACCCGTTTCCGCTCGACGACTTCCAGCTCCGCGCCATCTCCGCCATCATCGACGGCAAGTCGGTGATCGTGTCGGCTCCCACCGGCTCCGGCAAGACGCTGGTGGCCGAGTTCGCCATCCACGCGGCGCTGCACCGCGGCCGCCGCATCGCCTACACCACCCCGCTCAAGGCGCTCTCCAACCAGAAGTACGCCGACTTCGGGCGGCAGTGGGGCGCGGAGAACGTGGGCATCCTCACCGGCGACGTGAAGGTGAACGCGCGCGCGCCGGTGGTGGTGATGACCACCGAGATCCTCCGCAACATGTTCTACTCCGGCGGGCTGCCCGGCCTCGACACGGTGGTGCTCGACGAGTGCCACTACATGGGCGACGAGGGGCGGGGGACGGTGTGGGAAGAGATCATCGTCAACTGCCCGAAGGACGTGGCGCTGGTAGCGCTCTCGGCCACCGTGCGCAACGTCAACGAGATCGCGGACTGGATCGGCCTCGTGCACCGGCCGATCGTGGCGATCACGCACCCGCACCGGCCGGTGCCGCTGCAGTACCTGGTCGCCGACCTCTCGGGCGAGATCCACACCTACGACGCGGTCCGCCAGGGCAAGGTGCGCCTGCTCGGCGAGGAGCGCGACAGCGGCGGCTACAACGACCGCGGCCGCTGGTACACCCGCCGCGTCGTCGATCCCACCGTCATGCTCGACGAGCTGGAGAGCCGCGGGTGGCTGCCCGCGATCTACTTCATCTTCAGCCGGGCGGGCTGCGAGCGGGCGATGGAGACGGTGCTCGCGGAGGGCAAGCCGCTCCTCTCGCGCGAGCAGCAGCGCCAGGTGGACGAGGCGATCCGCGAGCAGATCGGCGAGACCCCGACGATCTCGGAGTCGCCGCTCAACCAGACCATCTTCCAGGCCCTCGGCATGGGGGTCGGGCTCCACCACGCGGGCATCCTGCCCACCGTGAAGCGCTTCACCGAGCTGCTCTTCGAGCGCGGCCTCTGCAAGGTGGTGTTCGCCACCGAGACAATGTCGCTCGGCATCCACATGCCGGCCAAGAGCGTGGTGCTGCAGTCGCTCACCAAGCGCACCGACCGCGGGTTCCGCAGCCTCACCCACAACGAGCTCACCCAGATGGCGGGGCGGGCCGGTCGCCGCGGCATCGATCCCGAGGGCAAGTGCGTGATGGCCCTCGACGTGCGCGACGGCTTCGACGACATGAAGCGCGTGGTCGACGGGCCGCCCGAGCCGGTGGTGAGCCAGTTCAAGCTCGGCTACGGATCGGTGGCGCTGCTGCTGTCGACCGGCAGCGATCTGTCCACGATCCGCCGGATCGTCGAGTCGTCGTTCGGCCAGTACCAGAATCTCAAGCGCATCCGCTCGCTCGAGAGCGATGTGGCGAGCCTCGAGATGGCGGTGGCCGACGGCCGGCGCTTCGAGGCGCCCTGCGGCGACTTCTCCCGCATCGGCCGCTACCGCGCGGTGCGCTCCGAGGTCGAGGTGGCGCGCATGGCGCGCGGCAAGGGCGGACGCCGCGGCCGGTCCGCGTCCGAAGCCGAGCCGGGCCGCCTGGCCCTGGTGCGACGCAAGAGCGGGGCGAGCCTGGGCCTGATCGTGGGGGTGGACCGCCGCCGGCATCGCAACCTGATCCAGGTGATGCTCCCCCACGGCGGCACCGTCGCGATGAAGGAGGGCAACGTCAAGCGGGTGTTCTGGCAGACCCCGCCGCTGCACGTGCCGCGCGACTGGGAGCAGCGCACCCGCGGGCTCACCGAGCAGATGGGACGGCTCTCGGTGCCGGACCTGGTCGAGCGCGAGAAGAGCCACGGCCCCGAAGGCGCGCTCGCGGCCATCGAGTGCCACCGCTGCCCGTGGGGCTCGCAGAACCGCTGCGAGCAGGCCTGGAAGGGCCTCGATGGGGTGGACCGGCAGCTCGGCCAGAAGCGCGAGATGCTGGAGGCCTTCCGCAACGCGTACTGGCAGGAGTTCCTCCGGGTCGTCGAGGTGCTCGAGCGTTTCGGCGCGGTGCAGGACGCCAAGCTCCTGGCCAAGGGGCAGATGATCGCGGGCCTGCGGCACGACAACGAGCTGCTGGTGGCCGAGGTGGTGGATCGCGGCATCCTCGCCGACACCACGCTCGCGGAGGCGGCGACCCTCTGCTCCGGGCTCATCGAGGAGTCGCGCTCGGGCGACGCGGCGGTGGCGCGCCTCTTCCTCAAGAAGCGTCCCAAGCTCAAGCGCAAGCTCCAGGAGATGGAGTCGGTGGCCAACACCGTGCTCGAGGTGCAACGCCGGCACGGGCTGCCGATGCCGGTCTCGGTCTCGACCGGCTTCATGCCCTCGGTCTTCCGCTGGGCCTCCGGCGAGGACGACTGGGGCGCGATCGTGGAGGAATCCTTCGGGGGCCACGAGGGCGACCTGATCCGGGCCATGCGCCGGCTCATCGACGTGCTGCGTCAGCTCGGGGAGGCGCCCGAGGTCGAGCCGGCGCTGGCCGGGCTGCTCGCCCGGGCCGCCCGGGTCATCGACCGCGGCATCGTGCTGGAGTCCGCCCTCATTTGAGGGGCCGGCGGGATCCCGGCGATATAATGGGCGCCATGCGGTGGCTCGCGCGATCTTCCGGACTGGCCGCGGCGGCGCTCGTGGCGGTGGCGTGCTCGTCGGTCACCGAGCCCACTCTCGAGCGCACCACCCGGGGCCCGAACGCGGAGGAATTCTTCATCGCCCAGTCGGTCGCGTCCAACGGGCGCCCGCCCTCCTTCGACGAGAAGCGGGTGTGGCAGGACCAGATGGACGAGAAGGTCTTCAAGTACCTGCGCGAGCATCCCGAGCTCGAGTCGACGTCGCGCTACAGCGAGTTCCGCTTCTGGCGGCAGGTGGCGCCGGGCAGCACCCCGGGCGAGGTGAAGGTGCTGCTGGGCGAGCCGCGCGAGCAGACGATCGACCCGGCCCTGATGGGGGCCCTCGGCGAGCAGCACTGGACCGCCATCCGCCCGACCGCGAAGGAAGCGTGGGTCTACCCGCTCGGCTGGGTGGTGTTCTTCGACGACAAGGGCGCGGTCGTCGACATGCTCCGCAAGGTCTCCCCCCTCGACGTTCGCGACGAATAGCCGCGTGCTAGACTTGGGCGTTCTCACGACGCCCATGCCGAGCTTTGCGCCGTCCATCGCAATGTCGCCGGTGGTGCATTCTCCGGTGGTGCATTCTAAGGAGAGGCCCGCATGATCCGCTCTCATCTCTCGGTCACCAAGCAGACGCCGTCCACCGCCCGCGCCCTCGTGGCCGCCGAGCACCCGCTCGGGGCCGACGTGGGGGCGGAGATCCTGGCCAAGGGCGGCAACGCGATCGACGCGGCGGTGGCCACCGCCTTTGCGATGACGGTGGTGGAGCCGTTCATGTCCTCGGTGGCGGGCGGGGGCACGATGCTCGTGCACCTGGCCAAGCGGGGCGAGACGGTGGCGATCGACTTCAACGTGCAGGCGCCCGCGGCGTGCCACGAGGGCTGCTTCGAGCTGGGCGACGGAGTGGCCCAGGCCCTGTTCCCGTGGCGGCAAGTGGTGGGCGACGCCAACAACTTCGGGCCGAAGTCGGTGGCCATTCCCGGCTCGGTGGCCGGCCTCGCGCTGGCGCTCGAGCGCTTCGGCACCATGGACCTGGCGGACGTGATCGCCCCGGCGGTCCGGCTCGCGGAAGAGGGCTTTCCCGTCGACTGGTACGTGACGCTGACCACTGCGCCCTACTGCCAGGAGCTGGCCGCCTTCCCGGAGACCGCGCGCACCTACCTGCGCGGCGGCCACTACGTCCACCGGCCCGCCTCGCTCGCGCCCGCCGAGGTGCTGCGCCAGCCCGATCTGGGCCGGAGCCTGCGGCTCATCGCCAAGGAGGGGCCGGCCGCCTTCTACCGCGGGGCGATCGCGCAGGCCATCGACCATGAGATGAAGCGGACCGGCGGCTTCCTCCGCGCGAGCGACCTCGCGCGCTACGAGCCGCGCGTGGTCGAGCCGCTCACCGTGAAGTACCGCGGGCTCGAGCTGGCGTTCTCGCCCGGGGCCACCGGCGGGCCCACCGCGGTCGAGATGCTGAACGTGCTCGCCCAGTTCCCGGCCGCCAAGGTGGGCTACGACACGCCGGCCGGCCTGCATCTGCGCGCGGAGGCGCTCCGCTACGCGTTCCTCGACCGCCTGCGCCACCTGGCCGATCCGCTCGCGGTGCGCGTGCCGTGGCGCGGGCTCGCCTCGCGCGAGTACGCCGCCGAGGTCGCGGCGGGCCTGCGGGCGGCCGGCCCGCGCAGCGAGGCCAAGCTGCCCGACGCGTGGGCCCACGACGTGGCGGTAGGCGGGCTCGGCCGGGGCAAGACCGCCGCCCCGCGCGGCCGTCGCCGCGTGCCCACCGAGGGCGCCGACTGCACCACCCACCTCTGCGTGGTGGACCGCCAGCGCAACATGGTCTCGCTCACCAACACCGCAGTTTCCCTGTTTGGCTCGCGAATCGTCGTGCCCGGCACCGGCATCCTGCTGCAGAACGGCATGCTCTGGTTCGACCCGGAGCCGGGACGCGCCAACTCGGTGGCGCCCGGCAAGCGCCCGGTGGTCAACATGGTGCCGGCCCTGGGCTTCCGTCAGGGCGAGCCCTATCTCACCGTCGGCGCGCCGGGCGGCCGCAAGATCGTCTCGGCCATCCCGCAGGTGATCGCGAACATCGCCGACGCGGGCGACACCCCGCAGGAGGCGATCGAGGCGCCGCGTCTGCACACCGAGGGTGGCGAGCTGTGGGTGGACGACCGGGTGGGCGAGCGATCGCTCGCCGCGCTCCGCCGGATGGGCCACGACGTGGCGCCCAAGCACCAGAGCTACGGCACGCTCTACTTCGCGCGCCCGGTGGCGATCCGCGTCGGCAAGCGCGGGCTCGAGGCGGGCCTCGACCCCCTCTGCGCGGCCGCCGCCGCCGGCGTCTGACCGTCATCCGACCGAGGAGGCCGACATGATCGAGGAGCGAGTCATCGCCTCGTGGAAGTTCAAGAAGGGCGTGCTGGACGCCAAGACCGCCAGTCTCTGCTACCTGGCCGCCAACCTCGCGGCCGGCAACACGCACTGAGCCAAGCGTGACCTGGCAGGTGCCAGGGCCGCGGGGGCGACCGAGGACGAGCTGCGCGAGGCGATCAGCTTCGCCATCCGGGCCAACGCCGCCAAGACCCACGCCGACATCTTGAAGGTCTGGCAGGAGTAGGAGACGCGATGGCCGAGATCAATCTGACCGCGGCATTCTCCACCGTGCCCGCCCCCGAGCAGGAGGCGATCCGTCGCCTGCTCACCGACACCATCGAGCAGCTCGCCCAGGAGGACCGGAGCTTCACGCGGGCGCGGGTGGTGTTCACCGAGTCGGACGAGCGCTGCGGGCTCACCGCCGAGCTCGACGGGGTGAAGAAGGAGGGCGTGCCGCTCGCCATCGACATCGAGCAGCTCGAGGACGCGCAGACCGGAGCGGGGGCGCGCGCCCAGCTGAAGGAGGCGCTGCGGCTCTACTTCCGGCGGGTGATGGGCAAGTGACCGACGACCGCGGCGTGCTCCTCTTCGTCCACGAGGGCGCCACCTTCAAAGTGGCGGAGGGAGTGCAGGCGCCCAAGGCCGGCTCGCTCCTCTTCTGTCGCCACGTGCAGGCGCGGCCCGGCGAGCGCGTGCTCGAGATCGGCACCGGCATCGGCCTCGCCGCGGTGCGCGCGGCGCGGGCGGGCGCCCGGGTGATCGCCACCGACGTGCTGGAGGCGGCGGTGCGCTGCGCGCGCGAGAACGCGGCGCTCAACGGGGTGGCGGACCGGATGGAGGTGCGACTCGGCGACGGCTTCGAGCCGGTGCGCGGGCTCGTGTTCGATCTCATCTGCACGAGCCCGCCCCAGATGCCGACGCCCCCCGACCGCGAGCGGAGCGACGCGATGGCCGCCGCCGACAACGGCGGGCGCGACGGCTTTCGCCTGCTCGACCGAGTGATCGCGGAGGCGCCCGCCCACCTGCGGCCGGGCGGCCGGCTCGTCTTCACGCTCTTCGGCTTCCTCGGCGTCAAGGCCGCGCTCGGCAAGCTCGCGGAGGCGGGGCTCGAGCCCGTGATCATCGGCCAGGAAACCCAGGGCTTCCCGCGCATCGGCTACGAGCGCCTCGAGCACATCCGCGCCCTCGACGCGGAGGGCACGCTGCCCCCGAGCGGGTGGCCCGCGACGGTCGAGCGCTACGTGGTGCAGGGGACGAAGGCCAGGGAGGATGCGCGATGAAGCCGGCCCGCTCGCTCATCGTCAACGCCGACGACTACGGCCTCACCGCCGGGGTGAGCCGCGGCATCCTCGACGCGCACCACCGCGGCATCGTGACCAGCACCACGCTGCTGGTCAACCGGCCGGTCGACCCCGCGCTGATCGACGCGCTCAAGGCCTCCGGCCTGGGCGTCGGCCTGCACATGAACCTCACGCTGGGGCCGCCGGTCGCGCCCGCGAAGCGGGTGGCCTCGCTGGTCGACGGGGAGGGGAGCTTCGTGCGGGACGCGCGCGAGGCGGCGCGGCGGGCCCGGCCGGACGAGGCGCGGATCGAGCTCGGGATGCAGATCGACGAGTTCCGCCGGATCATGGGCCGCTTCCCGACCCACCTCGATTCGCACCACCACGTGGGCCGACAGGAGCCGATCCTCGACCTGGTGCTCGATTTCGCGCGCGCCATCAGGGTGCCGGTACGGACCCAGGACGCCGAGGTGCGCGCGATGGCCCGCAAGCAGGCCCTCAAGACCCCCGACCATTTCATGGGCGAGTCGGGGCCGGACGCCTACTGGTCGTCCGAGCGCGTGCTCGCCCACCTGCGCGAGCTGCCCGGCGGGGTCACCGAGTTCATGACCCACCCCGGCTACTACGACGACGACCTCGCCTACAGCCGTTACGGTCGCCAGCGGGAGACCGAGATGACCGGGCTCACCGACCCGCAGGCGCGCGCCCTCATCGAGCGGGAAGGGATCAAGCTCATCCACTTCGGGAACCTGTAGGGCGTCCCGGCGGTGAGCGGGGTCACCATCGGGGTGGACGTCGGCGGCACCACGGTGGCCGCCGGCCTCGTCACCGCGGACGGGCAGGTGCTCGAGCACGTCCAGGCGCCCACCCACGCGCGCGGCCCCGGGAGCGCGCTCGAGACCATCGTGGAGGTGCTCGACCGCCTCCGCGACCGCGCGCGGGCGCGCGGCGTCGCGGTCTCCGGCGTCGGCGTCGGGATCCCGGGCACGGTGGACGCCGAGCGCGGCGTCGTCGGGGTGGACGTCAATTACGTGCCCGAGCTGGCCGGGGCGCCGCTCGCCGAGCGTCTCGGCGCGCGCGTGGACGCGCCGGTCTTCGTCGACAACGACGTCAACGCGCTGGTGCTCGCCGAGTGGACGTGGGGCGCGGGCCGGGGCGCCCGCTCGCTGGTCATGCTGGCCCTCGGCACCGGGGTCGGCGGCGGCATCGTCCTCGACGGCCGCCTGCAGCGCGGGGCCGCGGGCAGCGCCGGGGAGCTGGGCCACGTGCCCATCGACTTCGACGGGCCGCCCTGCATCTGCGGGGGCCGCGGCTGCCTGAAGGCCTTCGTCTCCGGCACCGACATCGCGCGGCGTGCCGAGGAGCGCCTCGGCCGGCCGGTCGGCGCCGCCGAGGTGTTCCAGCTCGCCGCGACCGGCCAGGCCGAGGCGGCCGCGATCGTGGACGAGGTCTGCCGGGCGCTCGGCGCCGGCCTCGCCGTCATCGTGAACGGGCTCAACCCAGAGCGGGTGCTGCTAGCGGGCAGCGTGGCCAAGTCGCTGCGGCCGCTCGAGGCGCGGATCCGCGCGAGCCTCGCCGACTACGCGTTCGCGGCGGCGATCGCCGCGACCCGGCTCGAGATCCTGAGCCTCGACAAGGACGCGACGGTGCGGGGGGGCGCCGCGCTCGTGCGCTACGAAACCGACCGACGGAGGACGCCTCGATGAAGCCGAGCTTTTGCTATGGCCGCCTCGGTGAGAGAGCCGACACCGACTGCTCCCGCCAGAGCATGTAACACGCCTCGTGCGCGGTCAGGACGGCACCTGCGCTGGCGACTGCAAATGCCAGGTCGGTCGCCTCGATCGCTCGACGGCATATGATGCAAGGTCGGCCCATCCCTCGATGCGTCTTGTACACCCCATCGGCGCCGGGCAGGCGCTCCTGCGCGAGCCGGACACGTATCTGCTGGCTCAGCTGCTCAGGTGAGAGTAACGAGGCACTCATGACGGCCGCGCTCCACTCAACGCGAGCCACACTGGAACGTCACGGTCCGGGTCCCGTCCGAGTTGGCCATCATGCTGCTAGAGGTCGTCGGCTGCGAGCCGCTCCTCAGGCAATACGCGCTGGCGGTCTGTGATGCTTGCACCAGCTCCTGGTCCGTCCGATACGTGTAGGTCAGATTGGGATTGACCGGCGGCGGCGCGAGGGCTGCGGTCCGCACGCATTCGAAGACCGCGGTCTTGCCGCCGTCCGCGTTGTTCGTGATGGTCGCCGCGCGCGGGGCGGTTTGGTACTGACCGCAATACGTGGTCGCGTTCTGGCTCGCTCGGAGCAGTTCCTGGTCGGTCCGATAGCTATAGGTGACGCTGGGGTTGCTCGCTTGCACCGGTTGC
>DASZJM010000290.1:0-5804 GCA_035948165.1 Candidatus Methylomirabilota bacterium | reverse complement strand
CCCTCCCAGGTGATCTTCGAGAGCCGCTCGGCCATCGCCCGGAAGCCGGGCTGCAGCGTGGGGTGGCTCGCCTCGATGCGCTCGGGGATGAGGAACTTGCGGAAGGACTCCTGGTACCACATCTCGGCGTCGCGGGCCTCGGCGAGCGCCTGCGCGTCGGTGGGCGCCACGTAGATCTGGCGCGAGACGCCCCAGCGCGCGAGGAGCGCGGCGATCTCGTCCGGGGTGCGGCCCGCCTTCTGCAGCGTGGCCACGTAGCGGTCGCGCGCGGCCACGAGCTGCTCGACGCCGCCGAAGAGCAGCGAGTTCAGCATCGGCCAGCCGCGCAGCGCGGTGCCCTCGATGGAGTCGGGCGACACGCACACCTGGTAGAGCGGGGGGTGGGGCCGCTGGAGCGGCTTCGGGATCACCCGGACCTCGGGAATCTGGAAGTAGCGCCCGTCGTAGGAGAAGCGCTCGTCGATCCACGCGCGCTGGATGATCTGCACCGCTTCGTCGAAGCGCTCGCGGCTCTCCACCTGCGGGATGCGGTAGCCGATGAACTCGGACGGGCGGTTGCCGCGGCCGACGCCGACGTCGAGCCGGCCGCCCGAGATGATGTCGACCAGCGCGAGCTGCTCGGCGATGCGGATCGGGTCGTGGAAGGGCAGGATCGCGGCGGCCAGGCCGATGCGCACCTTCGACGTCCGCGACGCCACCGCGGAGGCCAGGGTGGCCGGGTCGACCGAGAGGCCGTAGTCGATGAAGTGGTGCTCGGTGAGCCACACCTCGTCGAAGCCCAGCTCCTCGGAGAGGACCATCTGGTCCAGCTCGTGCTGGATGATGTCGGCGTGGCGCCGGCCGGGCGTGGCCTGCAGGAAGAAGTAGGTGCCGAAGCGCATCAGGCGACTCCCAGGTAACGTGTCTTGACGTCCTCGTTGCTCATCAGCTCCCCCGGCGTGCCGGTGTGGACGATCTGCCCGCGGCTCAGCACGTGCACCCGGTCCGCCACCGAGAGGGCGAGGGCCAGGTTCTGCTCCACCAGCAGGATCGAGAGCCCGCTCCGCTTCAGCTCCGCGAGCACCCGCCCCACCTCGCGCACCAGCAGGGGCGCGAGGCCCTCCGTCGGCTCGTCGAGCAGCAGCAGGTCCGGGTTCGACATGAGCGCGCGGCCGATCGCCAGCATCTGCTGCTCGCCGCCCGAGAGCTTGTTGGCCCGGTTGACCGCCCGCTCCCGCAGCCGTGGAAACAAAGCATACACCTGCTCGAGGCTCCACCGCCCCGCGCCGCGCCGGGCCACCTCGAGGTTCTCGCGCACGCTCAGCGACGGGAACACCCGCCGGCCCTGCGGAACCAGCGCCATGCCCAGCTCCACCATGCGAAACGACGGCAGCCGGGTGATGTCGGCGCCCTTGTAGCGCACGTGCCCGGCGCGCGGCGGGGTGAAGCCCACGATGGAGCGCACCAGGGTGGTCTTGCCCATGCCGTTGCGCCCGAGGATGGCGAGCACCTCGCCCGGATCCACCCGCAGCGAGAGCCCGTGGAGCACGTGGCTCTCGCCGTAGTAGGTGTGGATGGCCTCCACCTCAAGCGCCAAGGTAGATCTCCTTGACGCGGGGATCGGCCTTCACCTGCTCGCGCGGGCCGTCGGCGATGACGCGGCCGTAGTGGAGCACCGCGACCATCTCGGAGAGCTCCAGCGCGATATCCATGTCGTGCTCGATGATGAGCACCGTGATCGCGGGGTCGAGCCGTCGCAGCAGGCCGGCCATGAGGCGCGACTCCGCGGGCGAGAGCCCGGCGGTGGGCTCGTCGAGCAGCAGCACCTTCGGCCGGCCGGCCAGGGCCATCGCGATCTCGAGCTGCCGCTGCTCGCCATGCGAGAGGTTCTTCACGACCGCGTCGCCCATCGCTCCCAGCTCGAGGGAACTGAGGGTGGCCCGCGCCCGCTCGAGCAGCGCGGGGTAGCGCCGCACCGGCCGCAGCATCGCGAACCGCGTCGGGGTGTGGGCCTGCACCGCGAGCAGGCAGTTCTCCAGCACCGTGAGGTCGGGGAAGAGATTGGTGATCTGGAAGGTGCGGGCGAGGCCGAGCGCGGCGCGGCGGTGGGACGGCGCACCGGTCACGTCCTGGCCGAACAGGGCGATGCGCCCCGCGCTCACCGGCAGCGCGCCCGCGATGAGGTTGAAGAGCGTGGTCTTGCCCGCGCCGTTGGGGCCGATGAGGGCGCGGCGCTCGCCGGGGTGCACCTCGAGGGTGACGCCGTCCACCGCCTGGAGACCGCCGAAGGCGCGGCAGACGTTGTCGAGGCGGAGGGCGGGGGGCCCCTCAACCTGCCCTCTCCCCAGAGGGGAGAGGGGGGGATTCACGGTCATCGGCGGCGGCCCCGGAGGGCGCCGACGATGCCGCTCGGGGCGAAGAGGATCACCCCGATGTAGACCCCGCCCAGGATGAGCAGCCACCGCTTGGTGTAGACGCTGACGAAGTTCTTGAGGAACACGATGATGCCGGCGCCGAGCGCGGGCCCGATCAGGGTGCCGGGGCCGCCGAGCGCGACCATCAGCAAGGTCTCCACCGAGGTGACGAGCTGCACGTCGTTGGGGCTGACGAAGCCGTTGTAGTAGGCCCAGAGCGTGCCGCCGAAGCCCGCGAACATGCCCGAGATGACGAAGGCCGCGTACTTGTGCAGCCACACGTTGTAGCCGAGGGCCTGCATGCGGCTCTCGCTGCCGCGGATGCCCTTCAGGCCGAGCCCGAACGGCGAGACCACCAGCAGCCCCATCAGCGCCCACGCCACCGCGGCCGAGACCAGGCAGAAGTAGAAGAACGGCACCGGCCCGCTCAGGTCGAGCGCCCCGAGCGACGGGCGCGGCACGCCGGCGATGCCGTTGTCGCCCTTGGTGAGCGAGACCCAGCGGAACGCGAGGCCCCAGATGACCATGCCGAGGGCCAGCGTGATCATGAGGAAGTAGGTGCCGGTGGCGCGGATGGCGAGGAGGCCGAAAACGGCGGCGGTCAAGGCGGCCAGCACCACGCCGATCACCAGGCAGGCGACCAGCCCGGCCTGCCGCTCGGTGGCCATGATCGCGACCGCGTAGGCGCCCACGCCGAAGTAGGCCGCGTGGCCGAGCGAGGAGAGGCCGGTGTAGCCCAGCAGCACGTCGAGGCTCATCGCCAGGATGCCGACGATGAGCGCCTGGGTCAGCAGGGTCAGCGGGTAGGCCGGCAGGAGCGGCGCCACCACGGCCAGGACCACGACCACCGCTGCGGCGAGCAGCGCGCGGCGGCCGATCATGCGCGGCCGAAGAGACCCGTCGGTCGGATGGCGAGGATAATCGCCATGGGCGCGAAGAGCGTGAAGTAGGAGAGCTCGGGGAAGAGCGCCTTGCCGAAGTTGTCGAGCAGGCCCACCAGCAGGCTGCCCGCCACCGCGCCGGGCAGGCTGCCGAGACCGCCCACGATGACCACCACGAAGGCGTAGGGCAGCACCTCGAAGTCCGCCCCCGGGTACACGCCGAGGAAGCCGCCGCCGATCACCCCGCCCAGCGCGGCCAGCGCGGCGCCCAGCGCGAAGACGGCCAGCGACACGCGGGGCACGTTGATGCCCACGCCCTGCGCCATCTCCGCGTCATCCACCGCGGCGCGGATCATCGCGCCCACGCGGGTGCGGTCGAGCACGAGCCAGAGCGCGAGGCCCACCACGACGGCGACGCCCACGATGAAGATGCGGTAGATCGGGAACACCGCGCCGCCGAGCCGGGTAGTGCCGGTCAAGAGCGCGGGGATGGGCACCGTGTATGGGTCGCCGCCCCAGATCAGGAGCGCCAGGTCCTGGAAGATCAGCGCGAAGCCGATGGTCAGCAGCACCTGGCCCAGCACCTCGCCGCGCAGCCGGCGCAGGAAGAAGCGCTCCATGCCGACGCCCACCAGCCCGATGGCCACCGCGGCGGCCAGGCACGCGAGCGTGAACGACTTCGTGCGCAGCGCCACGGTGAGCCCCACGTAGCCGCCCAGCATGAAGTAGGAGCCGTGCGCGAGGTTGACGATTCTCATGACGCCAAATATGAGAGAGAGGCCGCTGGCCAGCAGGAAGAGGAGCGCGCCGTACGAGATGCCGTTGAAGGACTGCGCGATCCAGAACTCGGGGCTCACGCGCCGAGCCGGATGGTCAGCGGAGACGCAGCAGCCGGGCGGCGTTCTCGCGCACGACCCTGGCCTGGTCGGCGCGCGAGAGCTTGACCGCGTTGTCGCGGATGATGTCGAGCGGCTTCTCGTAGCCCATGTCGAAGCAGAAGTCGGTGCCGAGCATCACGCGGTCCGCGCCCACCGTCGCGATGAGGTAGCGCAGCGCCCCCGCGTCGTGGCTGATCGTGTCGTAGGTAAAGCGGCGGAGATAGGCCTTCACCGGCTTCTTGGCTGCCTTGTTCGCCTCCGGCCGCACCTTCTGCCCGCGCTGCAGCCGCCCCCACACCAGCGGGAAGGTGCCGCCCGCGTGCGGCAGGATCACCTGCAGCTTCGGCAGCCGGTCGAGCACGCCCCCGAAGATGAGGTGCGCCGCCGCGATGCCGGTGTCGTACGGGTTGCCCAGCAGGTTGGTCAGGTAGTACGGCCTGAGCCGCTCCGCCCCGTTGACGTTGAACGGGTGCAGGCCGATCGGCAGGCCGAGGGCCTGGCAGCGCTCGAACACCGGGAAGAACGCAGGATCCGAGAGGTTGCGCCCGTTGACGTTGGTGCCCATGTAGACGGCGCGGGCCCCCGGCAGCTTGGCCGCCCGGTCGAGCTCGGCCAGCGCCTGCGCGGTGTCCTGCATGGGCAGCGTGATGCAGAACACGAAGCGGTCGGGATGCGCGGTGTGCGCGGCGCTGGCGCCGTCGTTCCACTCACGCGCCAGCCGGGCGCCGAACTCGCCCTGGCCCCAGTAGACCATCGGCGCGGTGAGCGACAGGGCCTGGACGGCCACGCCCTGCTTGTTCATGGAGGCCACGCGCTTGCCCAGGTCCCAGTAGCGCGGCTCGAGCGGCGCGGTGCCGCCGCCCTTGGTCACGATGGTGGGGCCGATCGGGCTCGTGCGGTCGACGTGCCCGCCGGAGGGCGCTCCCCCTTCCTCGATGGCCCGGAAGAAGCGCTCGGGGAAGAAGTGCGCGTGAACGTCGATGCCCTGGGGGTCGGCCACGGCGGGGATTCTACTATAGAATCCCGTCTCGCTACCGCGCGAGCTTCTGGCGCGCGTACCTGCTCACCCTGAGGCCCTATTCTCGCAGATGGGGATTCTCCGGCTGGCGCAACCGTTGCACTGAGCTAATCACGGCGGCGAGATGGGCGGGATCGACCGGCTTGACCACGTGGGCGTCGAAGCCGGCATCGAGCGCTCGTTGGCGGTCGTTCGGCTGGCCGTAGCCGGTTAGGGCGATCAGGCCGACGTCGACGCGTCCGCTGGCCCGGAGGCGTCGGGCCACCTCGTAGCCATCTAGTCCGGGCAGACCGAGATCGATCACCATGACGTCGTGCCGCTTCGTGCCGGCCTTCTCGAGCCCGGTGACTCCGTCCGGCGCCGAGTCGACCTCGTGCCCGGCCAGCGTGAGCAGCATCTGGAGCATCTTCCTGGCATCGTCGTTGTCCTCTACGAGCAGGATGCGCCATGGGACGGTCTCGGTCGGGCTCGAGCCAGGTGCCGGCTGGCTCTGGTCGTCGGGTAGGCTGAGCGGCAGGCGAATCGTGAAGCGGCTACCTTGGCCTTTGCCGGCGCTCGCAGCTTCGATGCTGCCGCCGTGCAGCTCCACGAGCTGCCGCACCAGCGTGAGGCCGATGCCCAGCCCGCCGCGGCT
>DASZJM010000289.1:0-4239 GCA_035948165.1 Candidatus Methylomirabilota bacterium | reverse complement strand
CAGGATGCGCTCCAGGTCGCCCAGGGCGTGGAGCGAGTTGCGAAAGTCGAGGCGGAGGTCGATGGCCCGCTCGGCCATCTCCCGGCTCCGGGGCTGCCGGGTCAGGATCTCGAGGGCCTGCTCGAAGTAGGCGACCGCCTGCCGGTGGGCCGAGTGCTCGGCCGCCTTGATCCCGGCCCGGTGGGTGTACTCGAGCGCCTTGTCCCACAGCTCGCCCTTGGTGGAGTGCAGCGCGAGCCGCTCCACGTGGTCGCTCAGGCGCTCGGGGTTGATCTGCTCGACCACGTGCACGATGCGGGCGTGCAGCTCCCGCCGCTCGGCGGGCGCGATGCCGCCGTAGGCCACCTCGTGGGTGAGGGCGTGCTTGAAGCTGTACTGGCCCTCGGGGCCGACCTCGTAGAGGAAGTCGGCGGCCCGGAGCCGGTTGAGCATCGCGCGCAGCTCCTCGTCCCGCGCCGCCGCGAGGAGGCCCAGCACCTCGACCGGGATCGTCTTGCCGATCACCGCGGCCGACTGCAGCAGCTCGCGCTCCCGGTCGGGCAGGCGGTTGATGCGCGCCCGCAGCACCTCCTCCACCGTGTCGGGCACCGTGATCTCGTCGGACGGCCCGCCCTGCTCGCGCACGGTGCGGGCCAGCTCCTCGAGGAAGAGCGGGTTGCCCTCCGCCTTGTTCACGATCCGCTCGCACACTGGGTCGGCCAGCCGGTCGTGCGGCAGGAAGCCGCCCAGCACGCTCCGGCTGTCCTCCGGGGAGAGGGGCTGGAGCGCGACCTGGGTCAGGCGCGACCGCTCGAGCGACTGGGGCCAGTAGCCCGGACGGTAGGTGACGATCAGCAGCAGCGGCACGCCCTCGAGCGTTTTCACCATCTCGGCGAGCGCCTCCGACGAGGCGTCGAGCCAGTGGATGTCCTCGAGGGCGATGATGAGCGGGCGCCGCCGGGCCGCCTCGATGCACATCTGGCGGAGGACCCGGGTGGTCCGCAGCAGCACCCCGTCGATGCGGGAGGTGTCGAGGGTCTCGGTGCCCTCCTTGATGCCGAGGAAGCGCAGCAGGTAGGGCAGCGCGGCGTCGACCTCGATCTCGAGCAGCTCGAGGGCCTTGCGCAGCTTGGCGGTCACCTCGGCGGGCCCGTCGATCTCGCGGATCCGGCACGCCGCGCGCAGGATCTCGAGCACCGGCAGGTACGGGATCGACGTGCCGTAGGAGAGGCAGTGGCCCTCGATGTAGGTGACCGGCTCCCCGCGCAGCCCCTGCCGGAACTCGTAGAGCAGCCGCGACTTGCCGATACCGGCCTCGCCCACGATCCCCACGATCTGGCCGCGCCCGGCGCGCGCCGAGGCGAGCCGACTGTTGAGCAGGTCGAGCTCCTGCCGGCGGCCCACGAAGCCCGCCATCTCGCCCTCGAGGCCGAGGCCCGGCCCCTCGCGCCCGCGCAGGTAGTGGAGCGAGCCGGCGGTGCCCTCGCGCCGCTCGAGGTCGAAGCGCCGGGCCAGGAAGGGCAGCGTGGCCCCGCTCGCCACGATGCTGCCGGTGCGCGCGATGGCCAGCATCGAGTCGAGCACCTTCCACTCGATCCGCTTGGCCACCGAGTCGATCTGGACGTCGCCCGCGAACTGGCCGACCAGCACCTGGCCGACGTGGATGGCGGTCGTCACCGTGAACGGCTCGCCGTCGCGCCCCCGCACCGCCGCGTTCTGCACCGCCATCGCCGCGTGGGCGGCGCGCCGCGGGGCGTCCTCCACCGGCTCGAGGCCGAAGACCGCGCCCACCGAGGTCGGGCTCAGCTCGTCGATGCGCCCGCCGAAGGAGGTGAGCTTGTCGAGCACGACGTCGAGCGCCGAGCCCTTGTCGCTCCACTCGAGCACCGCGCGGAGCAGGGTGACCCGCCGGGACTCCCAGCGGATGGCGTTGAGCGCCGGGGGGGCGGGCGCCCCCGCGCGCGTCGCGGTGGGCCGGGGGGCGGCCGGGGTCGCGGCCGCCCGCCGCCCTCTCGCGGGCGCCGGCGCGTCCGCGCGCAGGCCGAGCTTCTCCATGCGCGCCCGCACCGTGTTGCGGGTGATCCCCAGCACGGACGCGGTGCGCGAGATGTTCCAGCCGGTCTGCTCGAGGACCGAGTGCAGGTGCTCGCGGAGGGCGTCGTCGAGCGAGCGCGGGGTCGGGGCGGCGAGCGGGGCGACGGCCTCCTCGCGCCCGGGATCGGGCAGCTCGAGCACGTCCGGGGTGACCACCGCGCCGTCGGTCAGGAGCGCGACCCGCTCGAGCACGTTGTGGAGCTCGCGCACGTTGCCGGGCCAGGGATGCGCGAGGAGCCGCTCCCGGGCCGCGGCGGACAGGGTCTTGGGGGGCAGGGCGTAGTCGGCGCAGACCCCGGCGAGCACGTGCTCGGCGAGCAGGATCACGTCGCGCCCCCGCTCGCGCAGCGGCGGCAGGCGCAGGGTGAGGACCGCGAGGCGGTGGTAGAGATCCTCGCGGAAGCGGCGCTCCCGGATGGCGGTCTGGAGGTCTCCGTTGGTGGCGCTGATGATCCACGCGTCGGCCGGCTCGGGATGCGTGCCGCCGAGGCGTCGCACCGTACGCTCCTCGATGACGGTCAGCAGCTTGGCCTGGAGCGCCTCCGGCAGGAGCCCGACCTCGTCCAGGAAGATCGTGCCCTGGTGGGCGGTCTGGAAGAGCCCGGGCTTCGCCCGGCGCGCGTCGGTGAAGGCGCCCCGCTCGTAGCCGAACAGCTCCGACTCGAGCAGGGTCTCGGGAATCGCCGCGCAGTTGAGCGGCACGAAGGCGCGGGCCGCGCGGGGCCCGGCGCGGTGGAGCACGCCCGCCACCAGCCCCTTGCCGCTACCCGTCTCGCCCTCCAGCAAGACGGCCGGAGGTCGCCGCGCGCTGAACGGTCGTGCGAGCAGGCGCCGGATCGCATCCCGCGCCGCTTCGATCGCCGGGCTCTCGCCGATCAGCTCGGTGAACGGATCCACGACGGCCAAGATGACGTATTAGCCCTTACTGGTCAAGAAGCTGGTCAACTTCTAACCAGTCGCCTGTCGGAAATTGCAACCGACACTCTGCAAGTATTTTGGAACATGTACCTTTATCGTGGCACCGGCATTGCCTAGGTGTAGGGACATGTCCTCGATCGACGGAGCCGGAGAGGAGATCGACATGTCCGCCCCGCATGCCCACTCGATAGCGGAGGTTGCTCGTCGCCCGTTCATCCTGCCCGGCCTCCTCGGTCCCGACGACGGCGCGAGTCGGGGCATCGCGGTACGGCCGACGCCGCGCTCGCCGCTGGCGCTCCTCCGGGCCGATCCGCGGCAAGCGGTGGAGCACGATTCGATCCGCTGCCTGGTGTGCGGCAGCGGGTTCCGCCAGCTCACCAACACGCACCTGCGGAGCCACGGGATGACCGCGGACGAGTACAAGCGGCACTTCGGCTACAACCGAGGCCGGCCGCTCATGTGCCACGCGCTGCAGCGGCTCTACACCGAGCGGGCGGTGAAGACCGGCCTCGCGGCCCGCATTCGCGAGCGACCCATCCTGGCCCGGCCGGAGTTGCGCCGCCAGGGCGGGGCCCGCACCATCGCCCTCGAAGAGATCCTCACGCGACGGGAAGTCCGCGACCGGAGCCGCGTCACCTCGTAGCCCGCCGCCGCAGTACGCCGCCCCCCGGAAGGGGCCGCCCGGCCCCGCCCGCCCGACGCCCGATAACGCGTCGCGTGAGGTCTTCGGCGGGCGGAGGGCGTTGTCAGACCCCCTCCCATGCCGTATATTTTGCGAGGGTTTCCCCCGCCGCTCGTCGCGAATACCATCCGGCCGCTCGGCCGGCGCAAGGAGAGGAGCACAATGAAGCGTTCCCGGACCTTCGCAGCCGCGATCTCGCTCGGCCTCGCCGCCGTCGTGGCGCTCGCGACGCCCTCGTGGGCCCAGACTCCCAAGCCGGGCGGGAATCTGAACCTCATGCAGCGCGAGGATCTCTCGCAGGGCTTCGCCATCCACGAGACCTCGACCATCGCGACCTCGTTCCCGTCGATGCCGTGCTTCAACAACCTGGTCGTCTTCGACCAGACGAAGCGCGCCGAGACCGTCGACAACCTGGTCGGTGAGCTCGCCGAGAAGTGGTCGTGGCAGGACAACTATAGAAACCTCGTCTTCTTTCTGCGTAAGGACGTGAAGTGGCACGACGGCCAGCCGTTCACCTCGAAGGACGTGAAGTTCACCTTCGACATGGTGCGCGAGGCGCCCGACGC
>DASZJM010000288.1:0-8021 GCA_035948165.1 Candidatus Methylomirabilota bacterium | reverse complement strand
CCTCGAACAGAATGGTGCCGCCGGTGAGCGCGAGCCGGTCCAGGGTGAGCGGGATCGGGCCGGACGTCGACGACGAGCGGCCGAGCAGGTCCGAGATGTTCAGCTCCCCGTGACCGGTGCGGACGATGTGGACGCGCGGGGTAGTGAGGACCACGTCCTCGAGGTCCAAGTGACCGCGCAGGAGGCGGGCCGGACGGAAGCGCACCTCGAGCCGGTCGAGCTCGGCGAGCGGGGGGCCGGGCTCGCGATCGTCGAGGCGGAGGCCGTCGATCCGGAGGCGTCCGCCGCGCAGGTCCAGCTCGAAGGCGGCCATCGTGAGCTGGCGGCCGATCTGCGCGTGCACCTGGCGGACCAGCACCCAGCGCGCCAGGCTCGGCAGCGCGAGCCAGAGCGCGACGGCGGACAGCCCGATCACGGCCACGAGGCCGGTCGCGAGGGTGAGCCAGCGGCGCCGGCGAGTCACGACCCTCAGTATGCCTCGACGGCCCCCGACCGCCTACGGCTCAGCGGAAGGCGGGGGCGATCTCCGCGATGAAGCGGTCCAGGTCCCGCCGCAGCTCGGGCAGGGGCCGGAAGAGAGTCGGGATGAAGACGGTCTCGACCTTCGCGGCCCGCAGCTCGACCAGGGTCTCCCGGATCTGCTCGGGGGTGCCGGCCAAGCAGGTGTCGCGGGCGTCGGCGGCGTGGCGCCCCATCCGGCTGCCGATGGTCTCGGCGAGCGCGTCCACCTCCGCCTTCTTGTCGGTGATCAGCAGCGCCATGTTGGCCGAGCGACGGATGGCCTTGGGATCGCGCCCGACGCTGCCGCAGTGCTCGTCGAGGATGCGGCCCTTGTGGGCGAGGACCTTGGGCCCGCCCCACACGTTCCAGTGATCCGCGTAGCGGGCCACCGTGAGGAGCGTCACCTTCTCGCCGCCGCCGCCGATCATCAGCTCGGGGTGGGGGGTCTGCACCGCCTTGGGCTGCAGCGGGGCATCCGAGAGCTGGTAGTAGCGGCCCTTGAAGGTGGAGCGGTCCTGCGTCCACAGCGCCTTCATCACCTGGCAGGCCTCGTCGAGGCGCTCGAGGCGCTCGCGCATCGTGTAGAACGGGATGCCGTAGGCCTCGTGCTCGTTCTCCTGCCAGCCCGCGCCGAGGCCGAGCAGCAGCCGTCCGCCCGAGATGATGTCCACCTGCGCCGCCATCTTGGCCACCACCGCGGGGTGGCGATAGGTGTTGCCGAGCACGATGGTGCCGACCTGGATGCGCGGCACCAGGGTGGAGAGCGCGGTGAGCGTGCTCCAGCCCTCGAGCATCGCGCCCTCGCGCTCCTTCGTGTTCGGCATGAAGTGGTCGGTCACGCACGCCACGTCCCACTTCGTGGCCTCGGCGTGCTTCCACAGCTCGAGGACCGCCGGCCACGTCTGGTTGCCCATGCTCGTGAACATGCCGAAGCGCATCGTGCTCTCCTTCGCTCTCGGGATCAGTGCTCGGTCTGGGACTCGCGGGCGGGGCCGACCAGGGTGGCGCCGCCGTCCACCACCAGCACCTGGCCGGTGATGTAGCGGGCGTGGCCCGACAGCAGGAAGCGCGCGGCCTGGCCGATGTCCCAGCCGGTGCCCTCGCGGGCGAGGACCGAGGCGCGCCGCCGCTGGTCGCGGGCCGCGGGCGTCATGCCGCGGGCGTAGACCATCGGGGTGTAGACCGGGCCGGGGGCGATGCAGTTGACCCGGATGCCGTCGGGGCCGTGGTCCACCGCCATCGCCTTACTCAGCGCGATCACCGCGCCCTTGGAGGCGGAGTAGGTGGTGAGGCCGCGCGGGCGCAGCGCCGAGATCGAGGAGATGTTCACGATGGCCCCGCCCTGGGCGGTACGGATCATCTCGGGAATCGCGGCCTTGGAGGCGAGGAACATGGTCTCGACGTTGACCTGCATGACCCGCCGCCAGGTGTCGGGCTTCTCCTCCACCACGCTGCCCTTGCTGCCGATGCCCACGTTGTTGATCAGGAAGTCGAGACGGCCGTAGCGGCTCACCGCCTCGCGGGCCATCGTCGCGCACTGCGCCTCGTCGGTCACGTCGACCGACAGCGCGGAGGCCTTCCCGCCCTCGGCGGTGATCATCTCCACCGTACGCTTGGCGAGGCCCTCGTCGCGGTCGACGACCAGGACCGCGGTGCCGCTGCGCGCGAGCAGGATGCACGCGGCGCGCCCGTTGCCGATGCCGTCGCCGGCGGCGCCGCCGCCGGTCACGATGGCCGCCCGTCCCGCCAGTCCCTGGTCGTCTTCGGGCCGCGTCGTTGCCGTCGCTGCGCTCATGGGGATGCCTTTCGTGGGTGGGTCAGGGGAGGCCCGCGCCGGGCACGTCCACCCGCACGGTCTCGATGCGGCCGTCGCGCTTGTCGGCCATGGCGGGCCCGCTGCCGGTGCAGGTGCACACGTAGAGGGTGCGGCGATCGGCGCCGCCCAGCATGCACGCGAAGGCGTGGCGGCCCGGCCCGGTGGGGATGCGCCGCTCGATCGCGCCGCCCTCGCGGACCCGCAGCAGATCCGGGCCGCGCGCGTCGCTGACCCAGATCGCGCCGTCCGCGTCCAGGCAGATGCCGTCGGGGAACACCCCGTCGAGCGCCGCCCAGACCCGGCGCCGGTCGAGCGCGCCATCGGCGGCCACGTCGAAGGCGGTGAGCCGCTGGCCCATGGTCTCGGCCACCACGAGGGTCCGGCCGTCGGGGGTGATCACGGTGCCGTTCGGGAACTCGAGGTCCTCCGCGGCGCGGGTCACGGTGCCGTCGGGGTCGACGCGCGCGAGGGCGGCGGCGCGGGGCGGCTCGCCGCGGTGGCGGTCGAAGCCGAAGTTGCCGACGTAGGCGCGCCCCCGCGCGTCCACGACCATGTCGTTGCAGGGCGCGGTGGCGATCGCGGAGAGATCGGCGTGGCGGCGGGGCTTGCCGCTTTCCACGCGCAGGAGCTGGCGATCGAGCATCGACACCACGAGGAGCGTGCCGTCCGGCAGCCACCCGAGGCCGGACGGGCGCAACGGGACCTCCACGATGGTCTCGACCTTGCCGTCCGGAGTCGTGGCGAGGACGCGCTGGGTGTAGAAGTCCGAGAACCACAGCCGCCCGTCGTGCCAGCGCGGCCCTTCGGTGAAGGTCAGGCCGTCGAGGAGCGTCGTGAGCACGGCGGCCGCGAACTAGACGACGGCGGCGGGCGCGTGCGGAGTGGCGCGCCACTGCTCGGGGTCGTGGCCGTAGAAGACGGTGGCCCCGGCCTGGTCGCGCAGCCGGCGCAGGGTGGCGAGCGACTCGCGCATGGTCGGGCCGTTCCACAGGATGCGCGGTAGCACGTCGCGATCCATGTTCTCGCGGGTGTAGCAGGCGTCGGCCGCGCAGACCAGATCCTGCCCCTTGCCCGCGCGCACGCGCAGCGACTGGTGCCCCGGGGTGTGGCCGAAGGTGGGGAAGAGGATCACGCTGCCGTCGCCCCACACGTCGTGCTCGCCGTCGACCAGGCGGTAGTCGAGCGGATGGTCGAAGTCGAGTGGGCTCGGATTGTAGCCGGGGGCGAAGCCGGGCCGCCGCGCCGCCTCCATCTCGGCCTTCTGCACCAGGAAGGTCGCGCGCGGAAAGAACTCGTTGCCGCCGCAGTGGTCGAAGTGCAGATGCGAGTTGGCCACGTAGCGGACGTCGTCCGGCCCGAGCCCGAGGAGCCGGAGCTGGGGCACGACGTCCTCGCCCGCCTTCGACTTGTCCACGAGCCGCTTCGCGCGCTCGGGGCCCATGCGGCCGATGGGGTCGACGCGGGTCTGGCAGTGGACGCCGGTGTCGAAGAGGAGCCGCCCGCGCGGGTGCACCACCAGGAAGCTCATGACCGGGACCGTCCACGGCTGTCCGGCGGGGAGATCGTCGAGCATGCTCGCGCGGTCCAGCTCGAGATAGCCGCTGCAGAGGGCGTAGACCGAGATCACGGCGGCTACGATAAACCCTCGCGCCGCCGTTGTCAGGTGGAAATGCGGCGGCCGCACGCGGCGGCCCGATCAGGGCGCGGAGGCCGCCTTCGGCGACGGCAGCTCGTCGGCGGTCCAGCCGCCGCCGAGGGCCTGGATCAGGAGCACCGCCGCAGCCATGCGCCGGCCGTGGAGCTGCACCGCGGTGATCTCATCGTTCAGCGCGATGGTCTGCACCGTGATCACGTTGAGGTAGCTCACCACGCCCGCCTTGTACTGGTTGGTGGTCAGCGTCACCGACTCCTGCGCGGCCCGCACCGCCTCGTCCTGCACCCGCGCCTCTTCCTCGAGAATGCGCAGCGCGGCCAGGTTGTCCTCCACCCCCTGGAAGGCGGTGAGCACGGCCTGACGGTAGGCGGCCACGCTGCCGTCGAAGGCGGCGCGCGCCTGGTCGGTCTGGGCCTTGCGGAGCCCGCCGTCGTAGACGGTCTCGGTGATGGACGGCCCCACGGACCAGAAGCGGCTCGGCCAGGTGAACCACTGCGAGACGCTGCTGCTCTCGAGGCCTCCCGAGAAGCTCAGGGTCACCGTCGGGTAGTAGGCCGCGACCGCGATGCCGATCTGGGCGTTGGCGGCGGCCATGCGCCGCTCCGCCGCCGCGATGTCCGGCCGGCGCTCGAGCAGCGCGGAGGGTAGGCCGACCGGGATGGGCGGGGGCGTGGTGGCGAGCGGGGCGACGGGCAGCGAGAAGGTGGACGCGGGCTGTCCGAGGAGCAGGGCGATCGCGTGCTCGGTCTGCGCCCGGGCTACCCCCACGTCGATGGCGAGCGCCCGCGTCGTCTTGAGCTGGGTTTCGGCCTGCACGACGTCGACGCGGGAGGCCACCCCGCTCGCGCGGCGGTTCTGGGTGAGCTGCAGCGCGGTGGTGAACGCGGCGACCGTGTCGTCGAGCAGTCGCTTCTGGGCGTCGAGCATGCGGAGCTGGAAGTAGTCCTGGGCGAGCTCGGCCTGGAAGCTCAGCCGCGCGGTCTCCAGATCACCCGCGCTCGCCTGGGCCGACGCCCGTCCCGACTCCACCGCGCGGCGCACCCGACCCCAGAAGTCGGGGGTCCACGCCACTTCGATCGGCAGCTGGAAGGTCGAGACGGGCTGGTTGGAGATCGTCTTGCCCCTGCCGCCGGTGCTGGACGACGACGACGACCCCGACGGGCTGCCCAGGGTGTCCGACTGCCGGGAGCGCGTGTAGCCCACCCCGGCGGTCACGGTGGGGAAGTAGGCGGCGCGCGCCTGACGCACCAGCGCGCGGGCTTGGCGGTAGGTGGCCTCGGCCACCACCAGATCCTGGTTGCCGAGGCTGACCTGCTCCTCCAGCGCGTCGAGCGTCGGGTCGCCGAAGAGCTGCCACCACGTGCCGCGCAGGACGTCGTCCCGCGGCTCGGCGACCTTCCAGCCCACGTTCTCCTTATAGGCGTCGGGCGTGATCACCGGCGGCCGCGCGTAGTCGGGACCGACCGAGCAGCCGGCCACGAGCGCGGCCACGATGATTGCGAGGGCCGATCCGGCGCGCGCGCCGCCGCTCACGGCCGCGCCCCCTCGAGGGCCGCGGCGCGGCGCGTGACGCGGTCGCGCCACCAGAGCCGGAAGCGGTCGAGGTAGAGATAGATGACCGGGGTGGTGTAGAGGGTGAGGATCTGGCTCAGGATCAGGCCGCCCACGATGGAGATGCCGAGCGGCTGGCGCAGCTCCGCGCCCTCCCCGATGCCGAGGGCGGGGGAGACCGCGCCCAGCAGCGCGGCCATGGTGGTCATCATGATGGGACGGAAGCGGAGCAGGCACGCCTGGTAGATCGCCTCCGCGGGGGCCCTGCCCTCCCGGCGCTCGGCGTCGATCGCGAAGTCGATCATCATGATCGCGTTCTTCTTGACGAGGCCGATCAGCAGCAGCACCCCGATCATGGCCATGAGGCTGAACTCGATGCGGAACATCATGAGGGCCAGCAGGGCTCCCACTCCCGCGGAGGGCAGCGTCGAGAGGATCGTGATCGGGTGGACGTAGCTCTCGTAGAGCATGCCGAGTACCACGTACATCGCGACGAGGGCGGCCAGGATCAGCACCAGCTCGTTGGAGAGCGACTGCTGGAAGACGCGCGCGGTCCCCTGGAAGCTGCCGTGGATGGAGCCGGGCACCCCGAGCCGGGCCATGGTCTCGGCGATCGCGCGGGCCGCGTCGCTCAGCGATTTGTCCGGGGCGAGGTTGAACGAGATCGTCGAGGCCACGAAGTGCCCCTGATGGTTGACCGCGAGCGGGGTGGTGTCGGGGCCGAACGAGCTGAACGCCACCAGCGGCACCATGGTCTCCGCCGCGGTCGCCACCGCGGCGCCGGTCGAGGTGTTGCCGCGCCCGGTGTTGGCGAGCTGGTTGGCCGCCTGGTTGCGCGCGGTGTCGGCGGCCACCGCCGACGCGGTGACGCTCGCGCTCGACACGGTGCCGGCCACCGCGTTGGTGGACTGGGCGCCGCGCACCCCGCCCGCCGCGGTGCTGACGTAGACCTCGCGCAGGATCTCCGGGCTCTCCCAATACCGGGGCGCCACCTCCATCACCACGTGGTACTGGTTGAGCGGGTTGTAGATGGTGGAGACCTGGCGCTGGCCGAAGGCGTCGTAGAGCGTGTTGTCGATCTGCAAAGGCGAGACGCCGAGCCGCGCCGTCGTATCGCGATCGATGGTGAGATAGGTCTCGAGCCCGCGCTGCTGCTGGTCGGAGCTCACGTCGGTCAGAACCGGATTGTGTTCGAGCGCATCAACGAGTTTCGGCGTCCAGGTGTAGAGATCCTGCGCGTTCTCCGATTGCAGCGTGTATTGATATTGCGCGTTGCTCTGGCGCCCGCCGGCGCGCAGATCCTGCACCGCGGCGAGATAGAGCCGTCCGCCCGGCACCTGTGCGAGTTTCGGGCGCAGCCGCGCGAGCACCTCGTCCACCGTCACCCGCTGCGAGATCGGCTTGAGCGACACGAACACCGTGCCGGTGTTGATCTGCGAAAAACCGCCGCCGCTGCCGACGCCGGTGAAGCCCACGACGGTATCGACGGCCGGATCGGCACGCACGATGTCGATCATCTGCTTGAGCTTTACGCTCATCGACTGAAACGAGATGCTTTGGTCGGCCTGCAGCGAGCCGATGATGCGGCCGGTATCCTGCTGGGGAAAAAACCCTCTGGGCGCGGCATAGAACAGATAGACGTTCAAGCCGACCGTGGCGATGAAGATCGCCAGCACCAGCAAGCTATGACGCAGCGCCCAGGTCAGGGTATGGCCGTAACCGATCCGCACGCGCTCGAACAGGCTCGGCCGGCCCTCCGGCCCGCGCGCTTGATCGGTTTTGAGGAACAGCGCGCACAACATCGGCGTGGTGGTGAGCGAAATCACCAGCGACACCAGGATGGCGATCGACAGCGTGACAGTGAACTCGCGGAACAGGCGGCCGAGAATGCCGCCCATCAGCAGGATGGGCAGGAACACCATGATCAGCGACAGGCTGATCGAAAGCACTGTGAAGCCGACTTCGCGCGCGCCGCGGAAGGCCGCCTGCAGGCGCGGCATGCCTTCTTCCATGTGGCGGGCGATGTTTTCCATCACCACGATCGCGTCGTCGACCACAAAGCCGGTGGCGATGGTCAGCGCCATCAGCGAGAGAATGTCGAGGCTGTAGCCGAGCAGATACATTACGCCGAAGGTGCCGAAGATGGATATCGGCACGGCGACGCTCGGGATGATGGTGGCGCTGATATTGCGTAGGAACAGAAACACCACGACGGTGACCAGCATCACCGCCAACACCAGTGTCAGTTCGGTGTCGCGCAGCGAGGCGCGGATCGTGGTGCTGCGGTCGATGGCGACATTGACGTTCATGTCGGCCGGCATGGCCGCTTCCAGGTGCGGCAGTTCCGCCTTCACGGCATCGACGGTCTCGATGATGTTGGCGTTCGGCTGACGGTAGAGAATGACCAGCACCGACGGCTGACCTTCGGACATGCCGAGATTGCGATTATCCTGAACGGAATCGGTGACCTCGGCCACGTCGGTGAGGCGGACCGCGGCG
>DASZJM010000287.1:0-2563 GCA_035948165.1 Candidatus Methylomirabilota bacterium | reverse complement strand
GAATCCGACCCGTGAATGGTGTAGTCGTGGAACTCGACCCAGAGACGCCCGTCGCTCGCGAAGAGCCGCTCGTAGAGCGCGCGGATCGCCGGCCAGCCGCGGGCGATGCCGCCCAGCGGGTTGTCCATCGCCGCGTCGTCGGACGGCTCCCAGTTCTCCGCCAGCAGCGCGAGGTCGCGCCCGTTCAGGCCACGGTAGAATTGCGCGAGGGCCTGCTCGGGGCGGCTCAGGTCGCCCAGGTCCTCGCGACCGGTGATGGGAGTCTGGATCGGCTGCGTCATGGCTGTCGCCTCCTTCAGATATGAGATGCCCGGCCCGCGAGGCCGGATGCGGAAAAGGAGAACCGCGCGACCGGGCCGGTAAACGGTTCCCGGCCGTGGGCCGTCCAATGACCATGAGAACCTACCGGATGTTGGCCACCTCGGCCGTCGCCCTGCTCCTGACCGGCTGCGTCGTCGCCCAGCCCGTGGTCGTGAGGCGGCCGCCGCCGCCTCCGCCCCTGCGCGTGGAGATCGCGCCGGTGGCTCCGAGCCCGGCCCACGTGTGGATCGCCGGGCACTGGGCCTGGCACCGGGAGCACTACGTGTGGGTCCCCGGCCACTGGGAGGTGCCCGCCTCTCCCGGCTACGTGTGGGTGCCGGGCGGCTGGACGCCCCGCGAGGGCGGCTACGTCTGGGTCGAGGGCCACTGGCGCACGCGCTGAAGCGCGGGCCGCGGTCACATCGGCGGGACGAGCCCGTCCTTCCCCACGAGCACGCGCCCGGCGGTCACGACGCCGTCGGGGTGCTGCTGGGCGGGGATGAAGACGTGAGCGCCGGGCTGGAGCATCGCCCGGTCGCCGGGGGCGAACGTCACGATCGGCACGTCGGTCGGCACCGCCATGTTCACGGTGCCCCCCTTGTGCTTGAGGGTCAGGATCGGCCCCTCCACCCGCTCGACCATCGTGTCGACGGTGGCGTTGGTCATGGTGCCGCCCGGCGAGAGGTCCCACGGGTAGTGGCCCTCGCCGGTGCCGCGCGCCGCCTCCGGGAAGATCAGCACCTCCTGGGCGCGGAAGGTCCCGTCCGGCTGGGGCAGCGCGGCCGCCCCCACGAAGGCGCCGGCCTTGATGTCGGAGAGGACCGCCGGCACCACCGCGGTCACGCCCGCGTTGTCGGCGAGCCGCACGTCGACCGTCGAGTTGTCGCGCGAGGCGATGGTGAGCGTCTGGCCCGAGACCCTGGCGATCGTGCCGCGGATGCGGATGGGCACCTGGGCGCTCGCCACGGTGGCGGTGGTGACCAGGACGAGCGCGGCCAGCGTGAGCGTCCGGAGCATCCCGGATCTCATGGCAGGAGCGCCTTCCCGTCCGCGGTGGGCAGCGAGAGGTCCAGGCGACGCGCGAGCGTCGCCGCGATGTCGCGCATGTCGATGAGGCCGAGCGATCGGCCCGCCGGCACCCCGGGGCCGACCAGGAAGAACGACGCGCGCATGTCGGGCAGGTCGGGCAGGTGACCGTGCATGCCGCCGACGCCGCCCTTGCTGGTGAGCGGCCCGTTCAGGCCCGAGCCCGCGTGCCAGTCGGGCTTGAGCCCGACCCCGAACGCGGCCCCCGGGAAGCCGCCGCGATCGCGCAGGGCCGCCGCGTCGAGGACGCGGTCGATGCCGTTGGCCGGATCCGCGGCGAGGCGCTCGAGCAGCGCGCGCACCTTCTCGAGGGTGGCCGCGTCCGCCGGATCCTTCAGCATCACCGCGATCGAGCCCCCCGCGGTCCACGGCATCGCCTGCCAGTCGGTCACCTTGCCCTGGGCGCTCACGGTGAAGAGCCCGGCGCGGCGGAACTCGCCGGTCAGGTTGAGCTGCATCGAGGTCCGCGCGAAGCCGTGGTCGGAGACGATCGCCAGGTAAGCCCGACCGGGCGCCACCGTCTCCGCGGCGGCGCGCAGGCTGCCGATCACCGCGTCGAGACGCTCGAGGGTGGCGAGGCTGTCCGCGCTGCCGGGGCCGCTCTCGTGCTCGGCGTGATCGAGGGCGATGAGGTGCAGGGTCAGCAGGTTGGGCCGCTTCTTCTCGAGGATGCGCGCCGCGAAGCGCCCGCGCTGCTCGTCCGACTCCACCGTGAGCGCGCGCGGGTACGGGCCCAGGTCCGGCTCGAGCTCGGCGAGGAGGCCCGGGGTCGAGACCGCGCGCAGGAGCTTCGCGTCGTCCGCGGTGCCCGCCCGCCAGAACTCGGGGATGTTCCACGTCACGCGGGCGCCCACGCTCGCCGGCCACTGCACGCTCGCGGTGCTGAGGCCGGCGCGGGCCGCCGCGTCCCAGAGGGTGGGCACGCGAATGTCCTCCGCGTACCAGTACCAGCCGCTCTGGTTCTCGCGCAGCGGGTCGAAGACCACGTTGGCGACAATGCCGTGCCGCGCCGGCCACACCCCGGTGATGAGCGTGGTGTGGCTCGGATACGTCACGGTGGGAATGACGCCCTGCACGCCCTCGGCGTAGGTCCCCTCCGCGACGAAGCGGCGCAGGTTCGGGATCTTGAGGCCCAGGGAGTCGGCGGCGGTCACGTGATCGGGGCGGAGCCCGTCGA
>DASZJM010000286.1:0-2450 GCA_035948165.1 Candidatus Methylomirabilota bacterium | reverse complement strand
AGCTCGCCGCCGATCATGTTGACGGAGCCGAAGGTGGGGATGATGTCGGCCACCATCTCGCCCTCGATCATCTTGGGCAGCGCGGCCACCGGGGGCAGGCACGGGGGACGGCAGTGCACGCGGTACGGCCGGTCGCTGCCGTCCGACACCACGTAGAAGCCGAGCTCGCCGTTGGCGCCCTCCGCCGCGAAGTAGGCCTCGCCCGCGGGGGGCCGGATGCCGTAGCCGTCCATCACGAGCATGAAGTGGTTCATCAGGCCCTCGATCGATCCGTAGGTGTCCGCCTTGGTCGGCAGGACGACCCGCTTGTCGTGGACGTTGACGCGGTCGTGCGCGCCGCGGTCCTGACCTTGCAGGTTCGGGGAGAGGGTGATCGGCATCAGCAGCAGCCCCTCGGTCTTGCCCTGCTTGCCGAGGTCGACGTAGGCGTCGGGCGGGATCGCCTTCCCTTCCCAGTCCACCTGGATCGCGCCGCCGGGCAGGCCGTCGAGCGCCTGCTCCGCGATGCGCATCGACTGCTCCATCTCGGCCATCCGCACCAGGTAGCGATCGAAGTTGTCGCCGTTCTTGCCGAGGGCGATCTCGAACGGGATCCGGTCGTAGGCCCAGTAGGGCTGGGTCTTGCGCAGGTCGAAGGGCACCCCGGCGGCGCGCAGGAGCGGCCCGGTGATGCCCCACGCGATGGTGTCCTCCCTCGAGAGCGCGCCCACCCCGACCATCCGGTCCATGAAGATCCGGTTGCCGGTGACGAGAGTGTGCACCTCCTCGAGGACCTGGCGCGTCTCCGCGAACGCCTTCTTGACCTTGAGATCGAACCCGGCCGGCAGGTCGGCCTTCACCCCGCCCACCCGTCCGTAGGAGATGGTGAGCCGGGCCCCGGTGACCTCCTCCACGAGCTCCCACAGGAACTCGCGGGCCTTGATCATGTAGAGGAAGACGGTGAAGGCCCCCAGCTCCATGGAGCCCGCGCCCACGCAGGTGAGGTGGTCGCAGATCCGGGAGATCTCGCTCATGATCACCCGGATGTACTTGCAGCGATCCGTGATCTCGACGCCGAGCAGCTTCTCGATCGCCGAGCTGTAGCCGAAGTTGTTGATGAGCGGCGAGACGTAGTTCAGGCGGTCCGTGTAGGGGATCGCGTTGTTGTACGGGCCCGCCTCGCAGTCCTTCTCGAACGCGCGGTGGAGGTAGCCGATCTCCACGTCGGTCTTCACCACCGTCTCGCCGTCCAGCTCCGCGAAGATGCGCACGATGCCGTGCATCGCGGGATGGGCCGGGCCCATGTTGACGTGGAGGTGCTGGCTGCCGTCGCCGCCGCTCGGGGCCCCCTCGCTGAGGAACAGCTCGCGCGCGTCCGCCATTAGAGCCCTTGCCCCCCTTTCAAATGCGCTCGGCTCGCCTTCGGCTGCACCTCGCCCTACACTTTCGGCCCGATGAGAGGCTGGCGGCGGTTGATCGGGTAGTCCTTGCGCAGCGGGTGGCCCTCGAACTCCTCGTACATGAGGAGGCGGCGCAGGTCGGGGTGGCCGTCGAAGCGGATGCCGAACATGTCCCACACCTCGCGCTCGAGCCAGTTCGCGATGGGCCAGAGGCCGGTCGCGGTGGGAACGACGGGATCGTCCTGCTCCACCGGCACCTTCAGGCGCACCCGGTGACCGTGGGCGATCGAGTAGAGATGGTAGACGACCTCGAACCGGGGGCCGTCCTCCCGCCCCGGGAAACGCAGGTAGTCCACCGCGGTCACGTCTACCAGCAGGTCGAAGGCGAGCGCGTCGTCGTCGCGGCAGAGGCTCAGCGCGGCCACCAGGCCTTCGCGGGCCACCACCGCGGTGTGATCGCCGCGGTACTCGTGCGTGGCGAGCAGGCGGTCGCCGAGGCGCTCGCGCAGCCGGGCCAGGATGGCGGTTCCGTCCATGTCGAGGTCGTCCGGCTCAGTAGCGCTGCGCGCCGGCCGCGATCTTGTCTTGAAGCTTCATCAGGCCGTCGATGACACTCTCCGGACGCGGGGGGCAGCCCGGGATGTAGACGTCCACCGGGATGATGGTGTCGATCCCCTGGACCGTCGCGTAGTTGTCGTAGAACCCGCCGGTGCAGGTGCAGACTCCGAACGCCACCACCCATTTGGGCTCGCACATCTGGTCGTAGATGCGCTTGAGCACCGGGGCCATCTTGTGGCTGATGGTGCCCACCACGAACAGCACGTCGGCCTGGCGCGGCGAGAAGCGCGGCAGCCCGGCCCCGAAGCGGTCGACGTCGTAGTGCGAGCACGCGGTGGCCATGTACTCCATGCCGCAGCACGCGGTGACGAACGGGTACTGGAAGATGGAGTACTTCCGGGCCCAGCCGATGGCCTCGTCCAGCTTGGAGGTGAAGAACGTGCCTACTCCCATTCGAGCCCTCGCTTCTTCCAGATGTAGAGAAAGCCCAGCATGAGGATGCCGAGGAACACC
>DASZJM010000285.1:0-1544 GCA_035948165.1 Candidatus Methylomirabilota bacterium | reverse complement strand
CAGTTGTAGATCGCGACGTGCGACGCGCTGGTGGTGACGAGCGCGGCCGCATTTGCTCCGGCCGTTCCGCCCAGGTCGTGCCGCAGGGTCACCAGCGAAAGCAGGCTGAGGACGCCGGTGAAGATCATGGCGGCCTCCAGGAGGCGAGAGGTGACAAAGCCCAGCGCGACGCCCTCGTTCTGCCGCTTGACCACCGGGTACAGCGTGACGGCGGTGCCGATGCCGGCCAGGGCGACGATTACCTCGAGGAAGCCGCCCACGAGCACGCCCGTGTGGCCGCCGGAGCTGAGGATCCAGTCCCCGTGGTTCTTCACGGGGCCGTAGAGGGCGAGTGTGGGGATCGAGATGAACGTGATCAGGTAGAAGACCCCCGCGACGAGCGCGGTCTTCCTCGTCGAGCTCATCGGGATTCGTGTCGCGGGCGGTTTCGTTGCCGTGGTTCGCATGGTGGTCGTCATGTCGGTCTCCTTCAGGCAGGGATGAGTTATCGGGGCTCGATGGTGGGCGCATGGGGCTGGTCGGGTTCGACCTGAATGACCGAGACCAGTGGCAGGCCCAGGTCGCGCACTTTCTGGAGCAAGCCATGCAGCGCGGCCTGGTCGGCTACGGGGCCGTGGATGATGGTGGTGCCGTCGCTGTCAGGCGAGAGGGCAAGCCCGTCGAACCAGGCGGCCCACCGGGTATCAAGGTGCCCCTTGAGGCGGATCTCGTACCGTCCGGGGCGGTGATGGTGGCCGGTCGGCATGTCGCTCATGGCGCTCCTTCTGCTGCTGCTTTCCTGGATGGATCTGCGTCGGCGTTGCGGACGTTCCCAGGTCTGATCGAAAGCTAGAAGCGGAAGTGGTGAGCTGGCGTCGCCACACCTGGTGATTGATGTGGTGATTCGCGCGAGGGGCCCCGGCCCGGGGTCCGTGAACGACGGTCAGGGTTGCCGGGTGCGGGTTCGCGACAACAGGTCGAGTTCCTGGGCCCGGCGGACCGCTGCCCGGCGGTTGGTCACGGCGAGCTTGGCGTAGATGTGCTTGGTGTGAGTCCGCACGGTATTGAGGGACACCATGAGCTCGCGGGCGATGGCCGGGCCGTCCAGCTCGGTTCCGAGCAGCCTAAGCACGTCCAGCTCGCGCTCGCTCAGCGGCTCGATCAAGGCCTGTTTGACGGGGCTGTCGGGCTCGGTCTCGCCCACGGCGGCCAGCAGCCGACGGACATAGCTCCCGGCGATCCTCTGCTTCGCGGCCGCTCTGAGCAGGGAAGCCATCGGCGGGCCCTCATCGACGAAGACCCGGACGTAGCCCTCCGGCTCAGCCAGCGTCACCGCCCGTTCCAGGCAGGCGAGCGCCGCCGGGATGTTCCCCAGCCGCTGGCTAGTGAGCGCCTGCAGGACCAGGATCTCGATGACCCGTCCGGTCCTCTCCCCGTCTTCCGCCGCCCGCAAGAGGCGCTCGAGGAGCCGGGCCGCCTGGTCAAGGGAGTGCTCTGCACGCTCATCCTGGTGCCGCGCCAGGAGCATCCTGGCCAGGGTGATGTGCTCGAACTCGCGTAGGTAG
>DASZJM010000284.1:0-4157 GCA_035948165.1 Candidatus Methylomirabilota bacterium | reverse complement strand
GGCTTTCGCTGCGCCACCTCGGAGGACCTGGGAGGACGATGACGTCATGAGAGGCCTGATGATGGACTACCCCCTGACCCTCACCCAGTTCTTCGAGCGCACGCGGCGGCTCTTCCACCGCAAGCGCATGGCGACGCGGGTGCCCGGGGTCGGGCTCCAGTGGTACTCCTACGCGGACTACGCGGACCGCGTGTGCCGCCTGGCCGGCGCGCTGCGGGGCCTCGGCCTGCAGAAGGGCGCGCGGGTCGGCACCTTCGCGTGGAACTCGCATCGCCACATGGAGGCCTACTTCGCGGCGCCGCTCATGGGCATGGTGCTCCACACCGTCAACATCCGCCTCTCCGCGCAGGACATCACCTACATCGTCAACCACGCGGGCGACGAGGTGCTGATCGTCGACGCGACCCTCTGGTCCATCCTCGAGCCGATCCGCAAGGACCTCCCCACCGTCAAGCACGTGATCGTCATGAAGGACACCCCGGACGCGGTGGTGCCGTCCGGCGCCCTCGACTACGAGCGGCTCGTGGCGGACACCGCCCCGGTCACCGAGTGGCCGCGCATCGAGGAGACCGACGCGGCCGGCATCTGCTACACCTCCGGCACCACCGGGCACCCCAAGGGCGTGGTCTACACCCACCGCGCGATCTACCTGCACTGCTTCGCCTCCTCCACCGTCGACGTGCTCGGCATCTGCGAGCGCGACGTGATCCTGCACATCGTGCCCATGTTCCACGCCAACGCGTGGTGCGTGCCCTTCGCGGGGGTGATGAACGGGGCCACCCAGATCTTCGGCGGGCCCAACCCGCAGCCGCGCGACATCATCGAGATCGTGCACCACGAGAAGGTCACGGTGGTGGGGGCGGTGCCCACCGTGTGGATCGCGATCCAGGCCATCCTCGAGAAGGAGCCGCAGTGGGACATCTCCTCGATCCGCTGCATCCCCATCGGCGGATCGGCCGCGCCGCGGACCCTCATCGAGCTGTTCGACAAGAAGTACGGGGCCTACATGCTCCACGCGTGGGGCATGACCGAGATGACCCCGCTCGGCAGCGTGTGCCGGCCGCGCTCCTACATGGACGCGCTGCCGGAGGACGAGCGCTACGCGGTGCGGGCCAAGCAGGGGGCGCCGGTAGCCGGCGTCGACATGAGAATCGTCGACGACGCGGGCAACGTGCTCCCGTGGGATGGGCATAGCGCGGGCGAGATCCAGGTGCGCGGGCCGTGGGTCACCAGCGGCTACTACAACAACCCCGAGGGCGCGGTCCAGTTCACCCCCGACGGCTGGTTCCGCACCGGCGACGTGGCCGCGCTGGACCCCGACGGCTACATCCAGATCACCGACCGCACCAAGGACCTGATCAAGTCGGGCGGCGAGTGGATCTCGAGCGTGGACATGGAGACCACCATCATGGGCCACCCCAAGGTGCTGGAGGCCGCGGTGATCGCGGTGCCGCACGAGCGATGGGTGGAGCGTCCCCTCGCCTGCGTCGTGCCCAAGCCCGAGCACAAGGGCTCGCTGACCGCGGAGGAGATCTACGAGTACCTGAAGCCGCGGGTGGCCAAGTGGTGGCTGCCGGACGAGGTCGTCTTCATCGAGGCGGTGCCCAAGACGAGCGTGGGCAAGTTCGACAAGAAGGTGCTGCGCGACCGCTTCAAGGCCTGGAAGCCCCAATAGCTAGCAGAATAGCTAGCAGCGCTTGACGAGGGCCGGCCAGTCCTCGGCGGGCAGCAGCGGCTCGGGCGTGCCGGTCCAGGCCGCCGCCATCGCCCTCAGACGCTCGATGCGATCGGTGGCGAGCGGATGCGTCGAGAAGTAGGTCAGGGCCCGGGGCGAGCGGCCCTCCTCCTTCCCGATCGTGTCGAAGAAGTCGATCATGCCGGCGGGATCCACCCGGGCGGCCAGCAGCATCTTCATCCCCTCGGTGTCCGCCTCGTCCTCCGCGCGCCGGGAGTAGCGCAGCGAGCCCAGCGTACGCGCGGTCTGCAGCCCGTAGGCGAGGGGGCCGGTCACGTCGCCGGTCAGCGCCATCAGCAGGAGGCCGGTGGAGGCATCCTGGATCACCGCGCGGGTGGTGTGGCGCCGCAGGACGTGCTGCAGCTCGTGGGCGATCACCCCGGCCAGCTCCCCGGGGGTACGGGTGCGCTCGAGGAGCCCGGTGAACACGACGACGTTGCCGCCCGGCAGGGCGTGGGCGTTCACCACCGGCCGCCTCACCACGTAGACCCGCAGCGTGTAGGGCGAGGGCGGCGCCGAGGCGGTGAGGCGGCGCACGATCTCGTCCATCGCCGCGCCCAGGCGCGCGTCGCCGCAGCGTCGCTCGGGGGGCGCCATGTAGGCGATCGCCGAGCGCCCCACGCTCTCCTCCCACGCGATCGGCACGCGCGGCGCCACGAGGGCGGCCAGCGCGGGAATGCCCCACAGATACACCGCGGCGGTGACCGCGAGCACGCTCACCGCGGCCACGATGGTCCAGCGCACCCGCGCCCGGCGCTGCCGGGGGTCGTGGAAGCGCAGGCGCAGGCCCGGCGCGACCTCGTGCAAGCTTTCGAGAAACGCGCTGTCCGGGATCAGGAGGGTCTCGGGCAGCTCGCCGCCGCGCTCGATCCGAACCTCCTCCCCCGCGTAGTAGCCCTGGGTCTGGCGCAGCTCGCGGTAGGGCCAGAGGCGGGCCGCGCCGCCCGCCGGGCTGATCTCGATCGCCTCGCGCATGAGCCGCACCGTCGCGGGGTGGCGAGTCGCGGTCTGCCCGTCGAGATAGACGCCCTGCCAGTCGGTGCGCACGGACGCGGGGACGGTCAGGCGAGATCGAAGCCGGAGTCGAAGAAGCCGGAGAGGCCCTCGCCGACGCTGCCGGCCTGCTGCGCCTGCTGCTGGATGCGCGCCAGGTCGAGGGTGCCGACCAGGGCCAGGTTGCGGAAGGCGAAGTGGATGTTGCGCACCCGCACCCACGGCCACGCGATCCCCAGCGTGCCGACGAGCAGCAGCAGGTTGACCACCCACAGCCCGAGCAGCGCGCGGCCGGTCACGCGGCAGACGAAGCGCGCGCCGCCGAAGGCGGTGTGGTCCCAGAAGTAGCGACGCTTGAACGCCACGTACCAGATCCAGCACAGCCCGAGCGTCGGCAGGGTCAGCAGGAGCGCGACCACGAACGGCCCGAAGAGGTCCCGCCCGCGCCCGGTGAAGTCGAACTTCTCGCTGCCGAAGTAGGCGTGCGAGACCATGAAGGCCTGCCGCGAGACGAGGAAGATCGGGTAGTAGAGCCCGAGGGTGAGGCCGGTCAGGAAGCTGCCCAGGATGAAGATCTTGATCAGGTCCCACACCCGGCCGCGGAACGAGAAGCGGATGCCGCGCCAGGAGGTGCGGCTCAGCCGGTAGCGCCGCGCGCCCACCATGGCGATGGGGAAGAACACGAAGAACAGGCTGCCGGAGACCACCCCCGCGACCATCTTCAGCACGATCGGCACGTCCAGGACGTCGCGGATCATGTTCAGGAACAGAATCGGCAGGCCGAAGACCAGCACCGCCTTGATCGTGCCCAGCAGCAGCTCGCGCGCGGTGCCGTGGTAGGCGAAGCGATCACCCGCGATCTCGGTCTGTCCCGAGAGATACCCGCGGATGCGCGTCTTCGCCCAGAAGTAGTAGATCCCGACGGTGACCAGGATCAGCAGGACGTTGACGACGTGGATCCCGAACAGGGTGCCGCCGCTACCGTGGAAGATCGGATGCCGGACCGCCGAGAGGCCGGCCCCCTCGGGGGCGGGTCCGGACGGCGGCGGCACGTGGGCCGGGGGCGGAGACGGCGGGCCCGGCGGGGGAGCCGCGGGAGGCACCGGGCGGCGGGGGGACGGGCTCCCGGGAGGCCCGGGCTTGCGGAAGAACGACGGCTGGCCCGTGGATTCCTGCCCGTCCATACGAATCGACTATGGGCAAGAAGCCGCGGGCGAGTCAATCTTTTCGGGGTCAGGCTCCCGCGGCGTCGACCTCGGCGTATCGCTCGAGGTGATGCTCGGCGTCCCCGAACGTCTGGCCGATCATGGTGAGCCGCCGGAAGGTGTGGCTCACCTTCAGCTCCTCGGTCATTCCCATGCCGCCGTGGAGCTGGACCGCCTCCTGACTCACGTGCCGGCAGGCGTCCGCCACCTTGATCTTGGCCGCC
>DASZJM010000283.1:0-7374 GCA_035948165.1 Candidatus Methylomirabilota bacterium | reverse complement strand
TCACGTCGAGGCCCGCGTCGCGGAAGTGGCCCAGCGCCACCCCGGCCGCGAGCGGCGTGTAGAACGGGGTGTGGAACGGCATCAGCACGGTCAGGCGACGGCTCACAGCTCCTCCTGCACGAAGCGGTCGACCAGCCGCCGAGCCCGCTCCGGGGCGGCCATGGTGTGGGCGCGCTGGAACGAGCGCCCACTCGATCCGATGTAGAACCGCTCGTACTGCTCGCCGCGGCTGCCGAGCGCGCTGCCCGCGAAGTCCCACGCGAGGCGGAAGATGCGGACCCGGTCTCGCGCCGCCACGTCGCCCGCGCCCCGCAGATAGCGCTCCACCAGCGGCCGCAGCTCGGGATCGCGCATCTGGCCGATCGGGGGCGCGGCGAGCAGGTTGTGCGACCCGAGCTGGCGGATGATCTCGTTGACGCGGGGGAACCAGATCGGCAGCAGCCCGCGCAGGGCCCGGAAGGGCTCGCCGGCCGGGAACCAGATCCCGTTCCCCCAGTCGTGGGCGCCGTCCTCGGCGGCCTGGATCGCGGAGCGGGTCAGCTCCGCGTAGCTCCAGATCTCGCCGAGCATCTCCTTCGCGGCGGGGGTGAGCCCGTTGACGGCCTCCACCATCCGGGTCGCGATGCCCCAGGCGAACTCGAGCTTGGTCTGGGCGCGGATCGACGTCTGCTGCATGAAGTTGGGCGGCCAGCTCGAGGCCACGACGGTGTTGTAGACCGGCAGGTTGGCGTCGATGAAGAGGCGCTCGCGCGGCACCTCCACGTCGTCGAAGATCACGAAGGCGTCCTGCTCGTCGAAGCGGCTCGAGAGCGGGTGGTCGGGCCCGCCCGGCGCGCTCATGCTGTCGCGGCAGAGGAACTTGAGCCCGGGCGTGGCCATCGGGATCGAGAACGAGAGCGCGTAGGCGTCGGCGCCCGCCGGGAGCGGCGCCGCCGGGTAGACCGCGAGCTCGTCCGCGAACGGGGCCAGCGTGGCCAGGATCCGCGCCCCGCGCACCACGATGCCCCGCTCGGTGTCCGCCACCTTGTGGACCGCGACGTCGTTGCCCGCGGCGGGCGCGTCCCCCCACGCGCGGTCCACCGTCGGGTGGATGAGGGTGTGGGTCAGCGACCAGTCCCGCCGGGCCAGGAGCTTCTGGTACGCGACCAGGTTGGCCGCGCCCGCCTCGTTGCGGTTGATCGACCACTCGTCGTGTCGCCCCGCGAAGCCGGCGAAGGTCACGTTCATGTAGTCGGGCGTGCGGCCCATGACCCCGACGCTCCACTCCGCGATCCGCTCCAGGCAGTCGTGCCGGCGGGCGAGGTCTCGGCGGGAGCGGGGGATCAGGTGGCTCACGTTGATCGGCTCGCCGGTCTCCGGATCGGGCATGAGGCAGACGGACGCCGCCTCGTGCTGCAGGTCGTAGAGCGAGGCCACGAAGCGCGCGGCGCCCGCGAAGGCGGGGTGGGCGGCCACGTCGGACACCCGCTCGTCGCCTACCCAGATCTGGCGCTCGTCCTTGAGCGCGGTGAGGAATTCCTTGCCCGTGCGTGCCGGCATGGCGGTCTGGCCGAACATCCTAGCACCACCGCCGCGGGCTAGCACCGGCGCCGCGGGCCGGGCAGCCCATCGTGCGTGGCGTGGCGTGAGACGATCGGGTGGATGCCGAACCGCCGTGAATTCTTAGCCGTCGTCGGCGCGGCGCTCGCGCTGGACGCCTGCGAGAGCGTCCGCCTCCGGGCGCCGGCCCCCGGCGCGGGCGCCCGCAACCCGACGGGGCGGGAGAACACGAGGCCCGGCTCGCCGAACTGGGAGATCACCACGCCCGCGGAGGGCCGGGAGATCGAGGGCTACGCCTCCGCCACCAGCGTCGAGCGAGGCCAGGCGATCGATCTCTTCGTCAGCACCGTGGACCCGAGCTACCGGATCGACGTCTTCCGCATGGGCTGGTACGGCGGCGCGGGCGCGCGCCGGGTGGCCGGACCGATCGATCGGGCCGGGCTCCGGCAGCCGACGCCGCCCCCCGACCCGGTCACCGGGCTCGTGGAGTGCCACTGGCGCGAGCCGTATCGCCTGTCCACCGCGGACGGCGACGGGCCCTGGCCGAGCGGCGTCTACCTGGCCCGGCTCACCGCGAGCCGGTCGGGGCGCCAGAGCTACATCGTGTTCGTGGTGCGCGACGACGCCCGCCGGTCCGCCCTCGTCTTCCAGTCGAGCGTCACCACGTTTGCGGCCTACAACAACTGGGGCGGCCGCTCGCTCTATGCGTTCAACAGCGGGGGCGCGCCGGCGCGCAAGGTCTCGTTCGACCGGCCGTACGCGATCAATCCCTACGGAGTGCGGCTCGACGGGGCGGGCGACTTCCTGCGGCGCTGGGAGTACAACACCGTCCGCTGGCTCGAGCGCGAGGGCTACGACGTCGCCTACCTCACCGACGTCGACACCCACGCGCGCGGCGACCTGCTGCTCGGGCACCGCGTGTTCCTCTCGGTCGGCCACGACGCGTACTGGTCGTGGGCGATGCGCGAGCACGTCGAGGCCGCGCGGGACCGAGGCGTGCACCTGGCCTTCCTCGGCGCCAACGCGTGCTTCTGGCAGATCCGCCTCGAGCCGGGCGGCGGCGGCGCGCCGGACCGGACGGTGGTCGCCTTCAAGGACGCGGTGGCCACCGATCCCGTCGCCGGCGATCCGGACCCGGACCGCGCGCGGCGGGCCACCGGCCGCTGGCGCGACGCGCCCACCGCGCGGCCGGAGTCGGCCCTGATCGGCATCATGTACCTCGCCGATCCGGTGAACGCCGACGTCGTCGTCGACGAGGCCGACCACTGGGCCTTCACGGGCACCGGGCTCGCGAAGGGCAGCGTCCTCCCCGGCCTGCTGGGCTACGAGGTGGACGCGGTGGCGCCGGGCAGCCCGGCCGGGCTCCGCCGGCTCGCCCACTCCCCGTTCACCCGCGCCTCCGGCGAGACCCAGTACGCCGACATGACCATCCACGAGTCGGCCTCGGGCGCGCTCGTGTTCGCCACCGGCTCGATGTACTGGAACTGGGGCCTCGACGGCTACAACGCCCCGCAGGCGCATCCCGACCGGGTGAGCGCGGCCGCGCAACAGATCACCCGCAACGTGCTGACCCGGATGCTCGAGGGGGGGCGCGGAAGTAGCGGGGCCGAGGGAGCGAGCGCCCCCTCGGCCCCGGAGGGTGAGACCTAGGCCTTCAGCTGATCGCGAATCGGCAGGCTCCGGATCCGCTTCCCGGTCGCCGCGAAGATGGCGTTGCAGAGGGCCGGCGGCACCGGCGGCACGCCCGGCTCCCCGACCCCGCCCATCGGCTTTGCGTAGTCGCCGGGCAGGACGTGTACCCGGATGTCGCGCGGGGCGCCCGACATGCGGGTGACCTGATAGGTGTCGAAGTTCTGCTGCTCGGCCCGCCCGTTCTTGAAGCTCATCTCGCCCAGCGTGGCCACCGCCAGGCCCATCACGGTGGCGCCCTGCATCTGCGCCCGCACCCGCTCGGGGTTGACGGTCGCGCCGCAGTCCACCGCCACGTCGATGCGCGGCACCGTCACCACGCCCTGGTCGTCCACCGCCACCTCGACCACGGTGGCGATGTAGCTCACGAAGCTGTAGTGCGCGGCGATGCCCAGGCCGCGGCCCTTGGGCAGCTTCCGCCCCCAGCCGGCTTCTCGGGCGACGGTTTCTACCACCCGGCGGAGGCGGCCGGTGTCCACCGGGTATTGCTCGGGGGACTCGCCGTGGTTCCACGTATCGCCCAGCGCCTCGGGGCTCACCCGGCGCGCGGGGCCGATGACCTCCAGCAGGTAATCCTTCTGGTCGCGCCCCGCCGCGGCGGCCAGCTCGGCCACGAACGACTGCACCGCGAAGGCGTGCGGGATGTTGGAGACGGACCGGAACCAGCCGATGCGGGTGTGCGCCTCCGCCTCCGGGTTCTCGATGCGCACGTTGGGAATCGCGAACGGCACGTTGATGACGCCCATGCCCAGCTCGAGCGCCGCCTCGTTCTTCGCGCCCGCCACGAAGGTGGAGAAGATCGTGGGCGCCACACTCCGGTGCATCCAGGCCACCGGCTTGCCCTGCGCGTCGAGGCCCGCTTCCAGGTGCTCCACCGAGACGGTGTGGAAGTAGGTGTGCATCAGATCGTCTTCGCGGGTCCACGTCACCTTGACCGGCTTGCCGTCCATCGCCTTCGAGATGACCGCCGCCTCGATCACGAAGTCGGGCTTGGACTTGCGGCCGAAGCCGCCGCCCAGGAGGGTCACGTTGACGGTGACGTCGTCGGCCGAGATGCCGAGCCGCTTGGCCACCAGGTCCCGCGCGGCCTGGGGCGACTGCACGCAGGCCCACGCCTCCGCCTTGCCGTTGACGATGCGCACCGTGGCGGCCGGCGGCTCCATCGGCGCGTGCGCCAGGTGCGGGATGTAGTACTCGGCCGAGACCCGCTTCGCCGCGCCGGCCAGCGCGGTGTCGACGTTGCCGTTGTCGCGCACCACCTTGCCCGGCTTGCGCGCCGACTCCTCCATCTGCGCGCGGAAGGCCGCCGAGTCGTAGCTCGCGTTGGCGCCGTCGTCCCAGACCACCTTGAGGGCCCGGCGGCCCTGGATGGCGGCCCACGTGTTCTTCGCCACCACCGCGACGCCACCCAGCGGGTTGAACTGGGCCGGCGCCGGGCTCGGCTCGATCTCGACCACCTTCAGCACGCCGGGGACCTTGAGGGTCTCGGCCGCGTCGTAGCTCGTCATCTTGCCGCCGTACACCGGCGGCCGGGCCACCACCGCGTAGACCATGTCGGGCAGCCGGGTGTCGATGCCGTACTGCGCCTTGCCGGTGGCGATGTTCGGGCCGTCGACCAGCTTCAGGTTGCCCTTGCCGATGTAGCGGAACTTCGACGGGTCCTTGAGCTTCACGGTCTCCCGCGCCGGGACGGTCTGGGTCGCCGCGGCCTTGGCGAGCGAGCCGTAGCCGGCCCGCCGCCCCGACTTGGCGTGGATCACCTCGTGGTTCTTGGCCTCGACCTCCGAGACCGGCACCCCCCACTTCGCAGCGGCCGCCGCCTCGAGCATGGTCCGAGCCGCCGCGCCGCAACGCCGCATGGGATCGAAGAAATGGCGCGTGCTCCGCGAGCCGTCGGTGTCCTGGTTACCGAAGCGCTTCTCATCGCCGGTGGCCTGCACCACCCGGACCCGCTTCCAGTCCGCCTCGAGCTCGTCGGCCACGATCATGGGCATGCCGGTGCGGACGCCCTGCCCCATCTCGGAGCGGTGGCAGACGATGGAGACGATGCCGTCTTCCCCGATGGACACGAAGACCAGCGGGTCGTCCCGCCAGCCGTTGGGCATGCCGTCGCGGCCGTACTTCGGCGGATCGGCCGCGGTCACCACGGAGGGGAAGCCGGCGGCCAGCACCAGCCCGCTCGCCGCGGACACGCCCTGGAGGAACTGCCGCCGGCTCACGTTGGCGATCACCAGCGGACGATCGGTCGCGACCTCCGGACCCCGCGGGCTCATCGAGACGCTCCCAGCGCGGCCTGCTTGATGGCCTGGCGCACCCGGACGTAGGTGCCGCAGCGGCAGATGTTGCCGCTCATGGCCTCGTCGATGTCCGCGTCGGTCGGCTTGCGGTTGCGCTTGAGCAGCGCGGTGGCGGACATGATCTGCCCCGCCTGACAGTAGCCGCACTGGGGAACACCGAGATCCACCCACGCGGCCTGGACCGCCCGCCCGACCCGGTCGGCGCCGACGCCCTCGACGGTGGTGACCTTGCTGGTGCCGACGGCGGAGATCGGGGTCACGCAGGCGCGCACGGGCTGGCCGTCGACGTGCACGGTGCAGGCGCCGCAGAGCGCCATGCCGCAGCCGAACTTGGTCCCGGTCAGGCCCAGCTCGTCCCGGAGGGCCCACAGGAGCGGCGTGTCATCGGGGAGGTCGACGTCGTAGCGCCGGCCGTTGACAGTGACTGATGTCATCGCGATTCTCCTCTCGTCGTTGAAGGAACGACTCGCGTGTGCCTTGCGCCAATTGGCCGAATAGCACGCGGCCCCGGAGGTGTCAAGCTTGGGTCAGGCCGTAGAACTCCGCCGCGTTGTCGCAGACGATCCTCCGCACCGTGGCGGGCGGCAAGTGCCCGAACTGCTCCTCGATGTACTTGGAGGACTCCGGCCACACCCCGTCCCCGTGCGGGTAATCCGAGCCCCACATCAGGGTCTCCTCGCCGATCTCGTGGATCATCTGGGTCCCGATGCGGTCGAACTGGAAGGTGGCCTTGCACTGCCGCCGCCAGTAGTCGCTCGGCTTCATGGTGAGCCCGAGGTCGCGGAAGCGGTCCTCCCACTCGAAGTCCATCCGGTCGAGCGCGTACGGCAGCCAGCCGATGCCGCTCTCCCCGAACGAGATGCGCAGGTTCGGGTAGCGCTCGAGCACCGCCGCGCCGATGACCGCGGCCAGGATGTTGACCAGGTTCATCTGGAAGCCGGAGACGCTCGTGAACATCGCGGCCCGCTTGGTGAGGCCGGTGGCCTTCTCGCGCACCCCGGGGGGCATGGTCGGGAAGGTGTGGAAGTGGAGCGGCAGCCGCACCTCGCTCACCGCCTGCCAGAGCGGCTCCCACACCGGGTGCCACATCGGCTCCATGTCCCACGAGCACGAGAGCTCGAGGCCGCGCAGGCCCATCTTGGCCACGCGGTGGATCTCCCGCACCGCCGCGTCGATGTCGCCGTAGGGCAGGCACGCGAGCCCGATGTGCCGTTCCGGGTAGTGGCGGCAGAAGTCGACGAGCCAGTCGTTGTAGATGCGGAACATCTCGGCGGCCGCCTCGTGATCGCCCAGGCGCGTGGCCGCGCCCAGGATGCCGAAGATCACCTCGGCCTGGACCCCGTCGCGCTCCATGTCGGCCACCCGGAGATGGGGATCGGTCGGTCGCCGGATCCCCTTCCGGCCGTCATCGTAGAGACCGGTAGCGGCCATGACGTCCGCGCGGTAGTGGAGGCCGGGCACGTACTTCTGGCCCGAGGGCCCGACCCCGCCCACCAGGCCGAAGGCGGCCCCGTTGCGCGACGTCCAGCGCGGGCCGTCGGGGCCGTCGGTCACGTACGGCATGCGCTCGCGCAGCGCCGCGGACGCGTTGGCGGTGAAGAGATCCGGCGGCATCCACGGCATGTCGATGTGGCAGTCGGCCGAGATTCGCGTGTATTCCATCGTGCGCCCTCCTCCGGCGCGGCCATCATAAGCCATCCCGGGCGCCGGCGCCCAGCAGTGCTATGGTAAGCCTCCGGAGGGGCCGGGCTCGTCCGCTCGCGGCCCCCGACAAGGAGGTCTTCGAGCATGGCCATGAAGACGGTCGTCGCGCTGCCCGGTGAAGGGATCGGCATCGAGGTCGTGGACG
>DASZJM010000282.1:0-21806 GCA_035948165.1 Candidatus Methylomirabilota bacterium | reverse complement strand
ATCGCGAGGTCGTCGGGGCGGGGAACGTCCACCAGCCGGTCGAAGGCGTCGGGATGCTCGCGGTCGTATCGCTCGCCCAGCTCGAGCAGCGCCTCGAAGGGCATGACCTGCTCGTCCCGAAACGCGTGCAGGCCATCCATGTCGTAGACGAAGATCTTGACCAGCTCCCCGCAGCGGTCGCGCACCGCCAGGATCTTGTCGAGCTGCTCCTCGTTCTCCACGAAGAGGAAGCGGGTGCCGCTGTCGTTGACGATGTACTCGACCTGCCGGGCCGAGTCGGTGGTGTAGATGCCGTTGGGCACCGCGGCCACCGACATGACCCCCAGGTCGGTGTAGAGCCACTCGGGGCGGTTGTCGGAGATGATCGAGACCACGTCGCGCGGCCGGAGCCCGAGGGCCACCAGGCCCATCCCGAGCCGCCGCGCCCGCTGCCCGTACTCGCGCCAGGAGATGCCGCGCCAGATGCCGAGGTCCTTCTCCCGCATCGCCACCCGGTCGCCGCGCTCGCGCACCACGTGGCGGAAGAGCCGGGGCAGGGTGTCCTGGCCGTGCACGGTGGCGGCCGCGGCCGCCTCGGGGCTGGGCGAGGGACGGGGCTCGATGGTCAGCGCCATGTCTTCTTCCTCTTCCAGCGGCGGGTGCCGCGGACGCTCGATTCCTTCAGGCCCAGGTAGAACTCGCGGATGTCGTCCTTCTCGAGCAGCCGGTCGCAGGTGTCCTCCATGACGATGCGGCCCAGCTCGAGCACGTAGCCGTAGTCCGCGGTGTGGAGCGCGACGTTGGCGTTCTGCTCGACCACCAGCACCGTGACTCCGCGCTCGCGGTTGATGCGCCGGATGATGTCGAAGATGTCCTTCACCAGCTTGGGGGCGAGCCCGAGCGACGGCTCGTCGAGCAGCATCACCTTGGGGCGCGCCATGAGAGCGCGGGCGATGGCGAGCATCTGCTGCTCCCCGCCCGAGAGCGAGCCGGCCCGCTGCTCGGCGCGCGCGGCCAGGACCGGGAAGTAGTCGACCACCATCTCCAGATCGCGCGCCACCCCGTCGGCGTCTCGCCGGGTGTAGGCCCCCATGCGCAGGTTCTCACGCACGCTCAGGAATGGGAAGACCTCCCGCCCCTCCGGCACGTGGGAGAGCCCGAGGCGCGCCACCCGGTCCGGATCGAGGCCGTGGATCGGCCGGCCCTCGAGGGTGACGGTGCCCTTCTGCGGGTCCATCACCCCGGAGACCGTCTTGAGGATGGTGGTCTTGCCCGCCCCGTTGGCCCCCAGGATGGTGACGATCGCGCCCGCGGGGACCGCGAAGCTCACCCCGCGCAGGGCCATGATGGGGCCGTAGTAGGTCTCGACGTTGCTCACGATGAGGAGGGGCTCGGCCACGTCAGCCCCCGAGGTAGGCCTTGATGACGTCGGGATGCGACTGCACCTCCTGGCAGGTCCCGCACGCGACCACGCGCCCGTAGTTGAGCGCGAGCACGCGATCGGAGACCGCGCTCACCAGGCTCATGTCGTGCTCGACCATCAACACCGTGATGCCGAGCAGGGCGCGGATGTCCTGGATCCAGAACGCCATGTCCTCGGTCTCTTCCACGCTGAGCCCGGACGACGGCTCGTCGAGGAGCAGCAGGGCCGGCTCGGTGCAGAGGGCCCGGCCCATCTCCACCACCTTGCGCACCCCGTACGGGAGGTTCACGACGAGGTTGTCGCGGTAGGCCTGCAGGTCGAGGAAGTCGATGACCTTCTCGGCCGCCTCGCGATGGCCGCGCTCGGCCGCGCGCACCCGGGGCAGGTACAGGAGCTCCTGCAGCAGGTGCGGGCGGGCGTGGGCGTGACGGCCGAGCAGCAGGTTGTCGAGCACCGAGGCGTGCTCGAAGAGCTCGATGTTCTGGAAGGTGCGCGCGATGCCCCGGCGCGCGATCTCGTGCGCCGGCACCCGGGTGATGTCCTCGTCGCGGAAGGAGAGCCGCCCGTCGGTCGGGTCGTAGATGCGGGAGATCAGGTTGAAGATGGTCGTCTTGCCCGCGCCGTTGGGCCCGATGATCGTGAAGACCTGGCCCGCGTCCACCGCGAAGGACACGCCGTCCACCGCGCGGATGCCGCCGAAGCTCACCCCGAGGTCGTCGGCCGCGAAGAAGCTCACCGCAGGCGCTCCGAGCGCATGTAGGTCTTCTGGCGGCGGAAGGTGGCGCGCTTGTAGAGCGGGAAGGTGGAGAACAGGAGCTGGATCTTGCGCCAGCGCCCGTAGATGCCGAGCGGCTCGAACAGGATGAACAGCACCAGGATGAGCCCGAAGATGCCGGGCTCGAGGCCGGGCTGCTTCACGAAGCGGTCCACCGCCAGGTAGGCGGCCGCGCCCGCGTCCTTGCCGAGCAGGCCGACCACGTGGCCGGCCCACTGGGGCGTGGTGTCGCGCATCTGGGCGATCAGTACCGGCAGCATCGCCACGAACACCGCGCCGTAGATGGCGCCGTGCAGGCTGCCGAGGCCGCCCACCACGACCATCAACAGGAATTGGATGGAGAGCAGGACGCTGAAGATGTCGGGAGCGAGGAAGCCGATCCGGTGCGCGAAGAGCGCGCCCGCCGCGCCCATGAGGCCGGCCGAGTAGGCGAAGGCCAGCGTCTTGTAGCGCGCGAGGTGCACCCCCATCGACTGCGCGGCGATCTCGCTGTCGCGGATGGCCACCCACGCGCGGCCGGTCGGCGCGCGCAGCACGTTGGCGGTGAGCCAGAGGCCGCCGATCAGCAGCGCGAGGCAGAGGAAGTAGAAGGCGGTGTCGGAGGCGAGGGAGACGCCGAAGATCACCGGCTTGTCCACCGGGCGCCCCTTGAGCCCGTGGGTCACGCGCTCCCAGCGGCTGAACACCTCCTGGATGATCAGCGCGAAGGCGAGCGTGGCGATGGTCAGGTACACCCCGGTCATGCGCAGGGCGGGCAGCCCCACCAGCACGCCGGCCGCCGCGGTCAGCGCGGCGGCGAGGGCCACCGACACCACCCACGGCAACCCCAGGTCCTGGAGGAAGAAGACGTGGGCGTAGGCCCCGATGCCGAGGAACGCGGCGTGCCCGAGGCTCACCAGGCCGGTGTAGCCGGCCAGCACCATCAGGGAGAGGCCGCAGAGCCCGTAGATGAACACCAGGCTCACGTCGCTCAGGTAGTCGGGCACGGCCCACGGGAGCAGGAGCACCGCGGCGAGCAGGGCCGCGTACCAGCGGCGCTGCACCGGATCGCGGAAGAGGCCGAGATCGTGATCGTAGCTGGTCTTGAACGCGAAGCGCACGGCGGCGGCTCAGACCTTCTTCCGGCCCACCGTGCCGAACATGCCCTGGGGGCGGACGGCGAGCACCAGCAGCAGCACGATGTAGGCGGCCACGTCCTTCACCCCCTGGGGCAGGTAGGTGCCCGAGAAGAGCTCGATGAGCCCGATGGTCACGCCGCCCACCAGGGCGCCCGGGATCGAGCCGAAGCCGCCCAGCACCGCGGCCGCGAAGGCCTTGAGGCCGATGAAGCCCAGGTTGATGTCGATCAGCGAGACCGGCGCCAGCAGCACCCCCGCGATGGCGGCCACCCCCGCGGAGATGGCCCAGATGAGCGAGAACATGCGCTTCACCGGAATGCCCATGTAGTACGCGGCGAGCTGGTTCTGGGAGGCGGCCTGCATGGCCACCCCCACGCGCGAGTAGGTGAAGAAGGCGTAGAGCAGCGCGCAGAGGACCACCGTGCCCACGATGATCGCCACGTACTCGTGGCTCACCGTGACGCCGCCCAGCCGGGTGGTCCGGGCGCTGAACGGGGTGGGCAGGGTGTAGATCTCGGAGCCCCAGGTGAGCGAGGCGAAGGAGCGAAACATCGCGCCCAGGCCGATGGTGAGCATGACCACCGCGAACTGGGGCTGGCCGATCACGCGGCGGAGCACGGTGGCGTCCAGCACCGCTCCGAAGCCGCCGACGATGGCGATGGCGAGCGCGAAGGCGACCCAGTAACCGACCCCGTACCAGACCACGAACATGTAGCAGACGAACGCGCCCAGCATCAGGAGGTCGCCCTGGGCGAAGTTGACCAGCTCGGTGGCCTTGTAGATGAGGACGAAGCCGAGCGCCACCAGGCCGTAGATGCAACCCACGGCGAGGCCGTTCAGGGCAAGCTGCAGGATCGTGTCCAGCGCAGACCCCCCGCCGGGCTCCGGGCGATCCGTCCGCCGCGGCGACCCTGTCGCGGCGTGACGGTAGTGGGGGCGGTTATATCCGGCGGGCGCCGGTCAAGTCAATCAGAGGTTGCGGTTGCGCGGACGGGTCAGGCGGGGCGGATCCAGACCGCGGTGTCGTGGAAGACCGCGCCCCCGTTGGGGTAGCCGGGCTCGGCGCTCGTGAGCGCGTTGATCCCGACGCCCCCCACGAAGTCGCGATTCGGCCAGACGCCCTCCACGACCACGACGCCCCGCTGCTGGCCTGGCCGGGGCTCGGCGTGGGCGACCACCTGGCCCCGCTCGTTGCCGAGCAGGACGGCGGCGCCGGGGCCGCCCAGGACCGCGCAGTCGTCGGGGTGGAGCAGGGCGGTGGGCCTCCGCTCGCGCGCCCGCGAGGACGGGGTCTCGCTGAACGTGGAGTTGAGGAACGTCCGCGCCGGCGCGGCCACGAGCCGGAACGGCTTCGCGGCGGTCGGGTTGTCGATCACGTCGAAGTGATCGGGCAGGGTCGGCATCGTCGAGCCCCGGCCGCCCCAGCGCGACCAGTCGGGCCGGAAGTGGAAGCGCCGATCGGGGGTGGGGAAGCCGTCGAGGAAGTGCGCGGTCTCGAATGGCGGGGCGAAGTCCTGCCCCCCTTGGCGGAAGTTCGTCTCCGCGTCCCACATGCCGGACTTCCGCAGCGTCTCGTCCATGATCTCCCACGCGCTCATCTGGAAGCCGGGGTGGGTGGCGCCGAGGCGCTTGGCGAGCTGGCAGATCACCCAGTGGTTCTCGCGGCACTCGCCGGGCGGATCGATCACCTGCTTGGTGACCTGGAAGTAGGTGTGGCCGCTCGCGGTGTAGAAGTCGTCGTGCTCGACCATCATGGTGGCGGGCAGCACGATGTCGGCGAAGGCCGCGGTCTCGGTGAGGAACTGCTCGTGCACGCAGAGGAAGAGGTCCTCGCGCGCGAGCCCGCGGTGGACGAGGTGGGTCTCGGGACACACCATCGCCGGGTTCGTGTTCTGCACGAGCATCGCGGTCACCGGCGGGCCGCCCAGCAGGGCGGCGGGATCGCCGGTGAGGATCGGGCCGAGGCGCGACTGGTCCAACGCGCGGATCGACCGGTCGACCAGGTCGAGCCCCTCGATGAGCGTGCGGTCGAGGGGATAGAGCGCGGTCTGGCCGTACACCGCGCCGCCGCCCTCGTACCGCCAGGCGCCGGTGATCGCGGGGAGGCAGGACACCGCGTGCATGTTCACCGCCCCGTTCCGGGAGCGGCTGAAGCCGTGGTGGCAGCGGATGAAGCTCCGCTTGGTGCGGCCGTAGAGGCGCGCGAACTCCACGATGCGCTCCGCGTCGAGGCCGGTGATGGCGGCGGCCCACGCGGGCGTGCGGGTCGCCACGTGGGCGGCCAGCTCGTCGGGGCAGTCGGTGTAGGCGCGCAGGTAGTCCCAGTCGGCCAGGCCCTCGGCGAAGAGCACGTGCATGATCGCGCACGCGAGGGCGCCGTCGGTGCCCGGCTTCGGGGCCAGGTGCAGGTCGGCCTTCGCGGCGGTGTCGGTGCGGTAGGGATCCACCACCACGAGAGGCGCGCCGCGCCGCTTGGCCGCCATCGCGTGGCTCATGACGTTCACCTGGGTGTTGACCGGGTTGCCGCCCCAGATCACCACCAGCTCCGAGTGCGCGTCGATCTCGCGCAGGTCCACCCCGCGCTTGGCCCCCACCCCGGCGGACCAGCCGGTGTCGGAGAGGGTCACGCAGATCGTGGAGTAGTAGCGCGAGTAGCCGAGCGCGTGGCGCAGGCGGTTGATCCCGTCGCGCTGGACCAGGCCCATGGTGCCCGCGTAGTAGTAGGGCCACACCGTCTCCGGCCCGAGGGCCTGGGCCTGCCGGGTGAACGCCTCCGCCACCGTGTCGAGCGCCTCGTCCCAGCCGATGCGCTCGAAGCGCCCCGCGCCCTTCGGTCCCACCCGCCGCAGGGGATGGAGCAGGCGGTCCGGATGGTGCACGCGCTCGGCGTAGCGGCCCACCTTCTCGCAGATGACGCCGCGAGTGTAGGTGTTGCGGTGCGAGCCGCGCACCCGTCCGATGGTGCGCGCGTCGATCCGCTCGACCTCGAGGGCGCAGGTGCTGGTGCAGTCGTGGGGACAGACCGAGGGGACGATCTCCATGGCTAGAGAATACCGCACCCGACGAGTCTGCTACACTCCCGCCATGGCCGACGAGCGACCGAAGACCGCGTACGAGCTCGCGATGGAGCGCCTGGCGCGGAAGGACCAGGAGGCGGGCGGGGCGATCGCCCCGCTCTCCGACGCGCAGAAGGCCGCCATCGCGGAGGCGCGCCAGGTCCACCAGTCGCGGGTGGCCGAGCGGGAGATCCTCCACCAGGCCGCGCTGCGCAAGGCGGCCAGCCACGAGGAGCTCGAGCAGCTCAACCTCGCCCTGCGCCGCGACCTGGATCGCCTCGCCACCGATCGGGACCGGAAGATCGCCCAGATCCGGGGAGAGACGCTGCCCGAGGAGTAGCGCGCGCCGCGGTCAGAGCGCGAAGCGCTTCACCGCCTCCTCGTCCCACTGGATGCCGGCCCCCGGACGGTCCGGGATCCGCGCGTGCCCCGCCTTCACCGTGAGCGGCTCCTGCACCACCGGCGCGGCCCAGTCCATGAACTCGAGCCAGTGGCAGGTCGGGGTCACCCCGAGCAGGTGCACGCTGAACTCGGGGAAGAGGTGGCTCGACATCTCGATGCCGTGGGCGTGGGCGAGCGCGGCCGCGCGCAGCCAGCCGCTCACGCCCCCGATGCGCTGCACGTCGGGCATGACGAAGTCGAGCGAGCGGAGCGCGATCGCGCGCGCCATCTCGAAGGTGTCCACCAGGTTCTCGCCGGTCTGGATCGGGGTGGCCGCCTCGGCCGCGATGCGCGCGTAGCCCTCGTAGTCGTCGTGGCGCACCGGCTCCTCGATCCAGTGGAGGCCCTCGCCGTCGAGGCCCCGCGCGCGCCGGATCGCCTCGCTCACGGTCAGGCGCTGGTTGAAGTCGCACATCAGCGTGGCCGCGTCGCCGATCCGCTTCTTCACCGCGCGCACCGCGGCCAGGTCCTGGGCCCACTCGTCGCGGCCGACCCGCAGCTTGAGCGCGGTGAAGCCCTCGGCGAGCAGCGCCTCCGCCTCGTCGGCCAGCGTCTCCACCGGCTGGATCCAGAGCCCGGTGCTGTTGTAGGCGCGGATCGGGCGGGGCGACCCGCCGAGCAGGGTGACCAGCGGCACGCCGCGGACCTGGGCGAGCGCGTCCCACGCCGCCATGTCCAGGCCGGCCTGGACCAGGCCGACGAGCCCGTTCGGGTCGAGCAGGGTGAGCTGGCCGCGAAGCTTGGCCTCGAGGTCGAGGGGGGCGAGCGGGGCGCCCTTGATCATCTCGAAGAGCCCCTGCGCGCAGCCGACGATGGACGGCAGGGTCCACGGGGCGAAGCCGAAGACGTAGGAGCGGCCGGTGACGCCGTCGTCGGTCTCGAGGTCGAACAGCACCAGGGCCGCCTTCGGGATCGCGCCGCTCGCGCTCACGGGCGGACGCCTGATCGGGACCAGCACGGGACGGGCGCGGAGGGCTCGGAGGGGGGTCATGGCGCAGGATGGGCCGCGCGCGCGCACGGTGTCAAGGGGCGGCGGCGCGCCCGGGGCGAGGCGAAAAGAGTGTGTCGGCGCGGAATTGGGAAGCGGGTATGATTTTCAAGGGAAAGGGTCGTGGAGCGGGAGCCAACGCCGGATCGCCAGTCGTTCCTGTCGACCTTGCCCGCGGGACGGGGCGAGCGCCGCCTCGCGCTCGCGGTCGTCCTGGCGAGCGCGGCCCTCTTCGCGGTCGCGGTCCCGCTCGCCAAGGTGCCCCTGCCCCCGGTCCTGGGCTTCATCCCGGTCTATCAATCGGCCCTGGTTGTCAACGACGTGATCACCGCGGTGCTGCTCTTCGGCCAGTTCGGGATCCTCCGGTCGCGCGCGCTCCTGGTGCTCGCGGGCGGCTACCTGTTCACCGCGCTGATGGCGGGCGTGCACACGCTCACCTTCCCCGGCCTCTTCTCGCCGACCGGCCTCCTCGGGGCGGGACCGCAGACCACCGCGTGGCTCTACATGTTCTGGCACGGCGTTTTTCCCCTCGTGGTGGTGGGCTACGCGCTCCTCGAGGACGGAGACCGGCCCGCCGCGCCGGTGGCGCGGTCGCCACGCGCCGGGGCGCTCGCGGTGGTGGCGGTGGTAGTCGCCGCGGTCGCCGGGCTCGCGCTGCTCGCGACCCGCGGCCAGGCCGCGCTGCCCGCCATCATGGACGGCCAGCACTACACTGCGGCGATGCGGCTCGTGGTGTCCTCCGTGTGGGCCCTGAGCCTGCTCGCGCTGGCGATGCTGTGGCGGCGGCGCCCCCACTCGGTGCTCGACGTGTGGCTCATGGTGGTGATGAGCGCGTGGGTCTTCGACATCGCGCTCGCCGCCGTCCTCAACGCGGGCCGCTTCGATCTCGGCTTCTACGCCGGGCGGATCTACGGTCTCCTCGCGGCCAGCTTCGTGCTCGCGGTGCTGCTGATCGAGCACGGCCGCCTCTACGCCCGCCTGGTCGTGGCCCACGCGGGGGAGCGGCGCGAGCGAGAGCTGGTGCAGCTCCGGACCGCGGAGCTGACCGCCGCGAATCAGGACCTGGAGGCGTTCTCCTACTCGGTCTCGCACGATCTCCGCGCGCCCCTGCGGGCGGTCCAGGGCTACGTGACGATCCTGGAGGACGACTTCGGGGCGCGCCTCGACGCGGAGCCGCGCCGGCTCCTGGGCGTCATCCAGGATCGGGCGCGGCGCATGGAGCAGCTGATCGAGGACCTGCTCGCGTTCTCCCGCCTCGGCCGCCAGCGGGTGGCGGTCACGTCGGTGCCGCTCGACGACCTGGTGCGGCAGTCGCTCGAAGACCTGCGCCCCGCCTGCGACGGGCGCGAGGTCCGGTTCGAGGTGGGGCCGCTCGGCCCGGTCGAGGGCGACCCGGCCCTGCTCCGGCAGGTGCTGGCGAACCTGCTCGGCAACGCGATCAAGTTCACCCGCGGCCGCAATCCCGCCGTCGTCGAGGTCGGCCGTCGGGAGGAGGCGGAGGGCGCGGCGTACTACGTGCGCGACAACGGGGTCGGCTTCGATCGGGAGCGGGCCGACAAGCTCTTCGGGGTGTTCCAGCGGTTCCACAGCGCGGCCGAGTACGAGGGGACGGGCGTCGGCCTGGCCATCGTGCAGCGGGTGGTCGAGCGCCACGGCGGCCGGGTGTGGGCCGAGTCCGCCCCCGGCGAAGGCGCGACGTTTTACTTCACGCTGCCGGGCGGCAACGGCGCACGAGGCGAGCCGCGGTGAGCGACGACGCGTGGCGGCTCCTGCTCATCGACGACAACCCGGACGATCGGCTCTTCGTGCGGCGGGCCCTCGCGCGCGAGCTCTCCGCCCTCGACGTGCGCGAGGCGGGTGATCCGGCCGCCCTCGCCACCGCGCTCGAGGCCGGGCCCTACGATCTGGTCATCACCGACTACGCGCTCGGCTTCACCAACGGCCTCCTGCTGCTCGAGACGCTCAAGGAGCGCTGGCCGGAGTGCCCGGTGATCCTCTGCACCGGGACGCTCAGCGAGGAGATCGCGGTCAAGGCGCTCCAGACCGGGCTCGACGACTACGTGTTGAAGGACCCCCAGCGCCTCCTGCGGCTGCCCGCGGCGGTGCGCGGGGCGATCGCCCACGCCCGCCAGCGCGCGGCCGCGCTCGCCGCCGAGCGGCGCTACGAGGCGCTCTTCCAGGGCGCCCCGGTCGGTCTGGTGCGCTCCCGGCGCGACGGCCAGATGCTGGCCGCCAACGCGGCGGCCGCGCGCATCTGGGGCTATCCCGACGTGGCCGCGTTCCTCCAGGTCAACTCCGGGCAGCTCTACGCCGATCCGGCCGATCGCACCCGGCTGCTCGCGACCATCGAGGCGAGCGAGGTCGTCGAGAACTTCGAGCTGCAGGGACGGCGGGCCGACAACACCTTCATCTGGGTCAATCTCGGGGTCCAGGCCGAGCGGGACGCGAGCGGCCACGTGATCCACTACGAGTGGAGCGTCGCCGACATCACCGAGAGCAAGCGGCTCGAGGCCGAGCTGCGGCAGGCCCAGAAGCTCGACGCGATCGGCCAGCTCGCCGGCGGCATCGCGCACGACTTCAACAACCTGCTGACCGTCATCACCGGGCGCGGGCACCTGGCCCTCGGCCACCTCCCGGCCGACCACCCGGTCCGCCGCCACATCGATCTGATCCAGTCCACCGCCGAGCGCGCGGCCGCGCTCACTCGCCAGCTGCTCGCCTTCAGCCGCAAGCAGGTGCTGGAGGTGAAGGTCCTGAACGTGAACGCGGTGGTGATGGGCTTGGCGCCCCTCCTGCGGCGGCTCATCGGCGAGGACGTCGAGTTCTCGGTCGTGCCGGCGTCGGATCTGGGGGCGGTCAAGGCCGACCCCTCCCAGCTCGAGCAGATCGTGGTGAACCTGGCGGTGAACGCGCGCGACGCCATGCCCGCGGGCGGCACGCTCTCGGTCGAGACCTCTAACGCGGAGCTCGACGAGGCCTACGTGAGGCGGCACCCGGGGGCGGCGGCGGGCCGATTCGTCGCGCTCGCCATCAGCGACACCGGGCACGGCATGGACGCGGCGGTGCGGGCGCGGATCTTCGAGCCGTTCTTCACCACCAAGGAGCCCGGCAAGGGGACCGGTCTCGGGCTCGCCACCGTGTTCGGGATTGTGAAGCAGAGCGGGGGGAGCATCGAGGTGGAGAGCGAGCCCGGCCGGGGCACGCGGTTCCGGGTCTATCTGCCGCGCGTGGACGAGGCGCTCGACCAGGCGACCCCCGCGCCGAGCGGGCCCGCCAGCGCGGGCGGCTCCGAGACCATCCTCCTGGTGGAGGACGACGCCGACGTGCGGGAGCTGGCGCTCGAGACGCTCACCGGCCACGGCTACGTGGTCATCCCCGCCAGCGGCGCCGCCGAGGCGCTCGCCCTGGCCGCCGGGCACCGGGAGCCCATCCATCTGCTCGTGACCGACGTGGTGATGCCGCAGATCAGCGGGCGCGGGCTCGCGGAGCGCCTGACGCCGGATCGGGGAGAGATGCGGATCCTCTACATGTCTGGCTACACCGACGACGCGATCTTCCGCCACGGAGTCCTAGAGGCGGGGACCCCGTTCCTCCAGAAGCCGTTTACGCCCCAGAGCCTGCTGCAGAAGGTGCGGGAGGTGCTCGACCGGCCCGAGGCTACTTCTTGAACTACTTCTTGAACTCGGCCGCCGCCTTGTCGTACGCGGTCGCGAGGTCGCGATAGGCGTCGGCGAAGCCTTCCTTCGCCCGCTCCCACGACGCCTTGGTCGCCCGGCCGAGGTCGTTGGCCTTCTGGGAGGCCTTCGCCCGCTTGGCCTTGAGGTCGCGGAGCTGGGCCTCGGCCTTCGCCTTGGCCTCCCCGGTCTGCTTGGAGGCCTCCGCCTCCAGCTCCTTGATCTTGGCGTCGAGGTCGGCGGTGAGCTTCTTGGCCTGCGCCACCGCCTCGTTCTTCTTCTCCACCGTGTAGTCCCGGATGGCCTCGCCGGTCTCCGACGCCTTCTGGCCGACGTCCTTCGACGTGGTCTGCGCGGAGAGGGGGGCGGCTGCGAGCAGCACGATCGGCAGGAGCGCGACGAGCCGGATGAAGGTCCGCATGGCCGGCAGTCTAGGACAACCTCCCGCGCTCCGCAACGCGGCGCCCGCCATGCTTGACAGACGGCGGCGGTGGGTACGAAGATCATCGACAGGAGGATTCCCATGACGACCCTGCAGCGGGCCGAGGCCGCCGAGCACGCCTTGAGTCAGGAGCTCGACCGGGTGGTGGTGAAATCGGTGCTGTTCACCTCGGGGGAGCGGGATCCGCGTCAGCCGGTGACCCGGCCTCCCGACAATGGCCGCCTCTACATGATGGGCCACGACCCGCGGCTGCCCCGGATGCCCGACAAGCCGACCCTCTTCGATTTCTTCCGCCTCCGCTTCGGCCCCTCCGCGCACCTTCTGCAGAGCGCGCGGCTCGCCATGAAGAACGGGGTCGACGAGAAGATCGTCCTGGCGTGCCTCCTCCACGACATCGCGATCGCCGGCTTCATCCGCTCCGATCACGGCTACTGGAGCGCCCAGCTGCTGGAGCCGTACGTCGACGAGGAGGTGGCGTGGGGCATCCGCTACCACCAGGCGCTGCGCTTCTTCCCGGACGAGTCGGTGGGCTACCGGTACCCCGAGCTCTATCTCAAGCTCTTCGGCGCGGACTACGAGCCGGAGCCCCACATCCAGGCCGCCTACCGCTACGCGCGCGACCACAAGTGGTACATGACCTCCCGGCTCATCACCGTGAACGACCTCTACTCGTTCGACCCCACCGTGCAGGTGCAGCTGGAGGAGTTCACCGACGTGGTGGGACGCCACTTCCGGCAGCCGAAGGAGGGGCTCGGCTTCGATCAGAGCCCGTCGGCGCACATGTGGCGCACCATCAACTGGCCCACCCGCTATCTCTAGCCTGCGGTTCTTGACGGTCTAGAAGAAGAGGGCGAGGGGGCGGACGCCTGCCTCGAGCAGCTTGAGCTCGGCCAGGTAGGCCTCCAGGTGCTGGTGGACGAACTCGGAGGCGAACGAGCGGGAGGCGTCGAGCCGGCCCGCGAAGGTGGTCACGCCGGTCCGGGCCTGCCGGTAGCCGATCTCGCGCGTCTTCGCCACCACGAGCCCGATCAGCCGCTCGAGCCCGGCGCCCCGCGGAGCGTAGAGCGACGGAATCTCCTCCAGCTCGTCCACCTGCCACGCGTGCGTGACGACGTCGTTCGCGTTGCGCAGGTGGTGGTGATCGGCGCCCAGGACCCGGTCGATCCGATCGGCGAGCCCGGCGTTGCCGGGAGTGGGACCCGCGAAGGCGTGGCAGGACACGCGCGCGCCCCGCTCGACATCCCACCGCTCGTGGCCGTCCGGGGAGGCGAGCAGCTCCCGTAGCCAGAGCGCGACCACCGGGGCGAGCGCGCCGCCCTTGCTGTGCCCGGTGACGACGACGTCGAGCGGCCCGGTCGCCGCTTGCGCCTCGCCCGCGAGGAAGCCCAGCAGGTCGAGCCCGGCCTCGGCCGGCGGCGCGGCCTGCGAGCGGGGCCGCAGGTTCTCCCAGCGCAGCGCGGTCGCGCGCTTCAGACGCTCGACCTCGTCGCGCAGCCACATCGTGGGCTCGCTCGCGAGCCGCCGCCACGAAGTGTCGATGCCGTCGATCTGGCCAGCCAGCGCGTCCGGATCCCGGGCGGGCGCTCCCGCGTCGACGGCGGGCGCGAGCGAGAGCCGCGGCGAGCGCATCGCCTGGAGCTTGGAAAACCCGAGCGCGGTGCTCGCCGAGATCGCGGCTCCGTCCGCGCTGGGCGCGTAGGGCCACGGCACCGTGGTGCCGACCCAGAAGTCCCCCATCAGCCAGTCCGAGGCCGCGACCGGGTTCGTGCCGCGGATGGCCACCACGTACCGGGTCGGGTCGCGGCGGCTCTGGACGACGTACATCGCCGCCGCGTCGAAGAGGTCCGGCCCGCTGCGGCTGGTCGCCGGCCCCCACACCAGTGTCCACTCGTCGCGCACCGGCTCGAGGGTGTGGAGGCCGTCGAGCAGGGCCCGCTGCACCGCGTGGACGTGGGACTGCCCGCGGAGGAGGTCGTGGAAGCCGCGGTAGGCGAGGCCGGCGAGGGTCAACATGACCGGCTCGTCGGTGAAGGGCATGGCCACACCTTCGGGCCGACGCCGACCGCGTGTCAATCCGAAGCTGTCCTGATCAGTGAGCGCCGACCGCGGCGCGCGGACCGGTCAGGTGCTGGTCGGGGAGGCTCGCGAGGAACAGCACGACGAAGCCGTCGCTGTCCACGCGCCAGACCACGCCCGACACCTGCAGGGCTCGGCCCTCGGGCGGCACCATGTGGAGCTGCACCGGGGTGCCGGGCTGGAGCTGGGTCCGCGGCCGCAGCTTGGCGCCGTGGGCGCTCAGGTCGACGGTGTGATGGCGGACGCGGTGGGAGCCGGCCTTGATCCAGACCGTCCAGGAGACCCCGGCGCGGGGCTGACGACGACGCGATCGATGGTGCTTCGGAGTGTTCATGGCCCAGGTGGCGGAGCAAGCGTCGGGCCACTCGCGAGGCGTTGCGAATCGGACGGTTACGGACGAGACCGCGCGCCCCCACCTCCGAACTTCGTCACGCGGCTACCAGGAACGGAGACCGGTACGAATCTCCACGCAGAAACTCCGTAGCGTTTCTTCCCGGTTTCGCGCCGGACGCGCCGCCGGCTCAGGCCTGCCGCGGCGGCAGCGAGGTGGCCGCGTAGGTCCCGGCCATCCCGCGCGTGTCCGGCTGGTACGGCACCGGCGAGCCCGGCTCGGCGGGCGTGATCGGCAGGGGCACGCCGTCGCGCCGGCCGAGGGCGCGTTCGACCAGGTCGAGCAGCGGCGCCTTGTCGTACTGGGCGTAGAAGCCGGCGGTGAGGCGGATCGGATCGCCCGAGTAGAAGCGCACGTACTGGGCCATGCGCTGGGCGAAGGCCTCGCCGGTGACGTCCCACGCGAGCTTGAAGAGCGCGATCCGCTCCTCCGCGGAGACGCCCGCGCGCCCGCGCACGTAGCGGTCGATGAGCGGGCGGATCTCCGGGCTCTGGAGGTCGGCCTCGCTCGGCGCGTAGAAGAAGCCGCCCGCCGCGAGGGTCTGCACGATCTCCACGAAGCGGCTGTACACCTTGCCGGTCTGCAGGTGGAAGGCGCGCAGACCGTGGCCGCCCGGCACCCACACGCCGCTCGGCAGGCGCTGGGCCATCGCCTCCGAGCCGAAGAAGATCGCGCGCGCGATCTCCATCTGGCTCAGCATCTCGCCGAGCTTCTCCTGCACGTGCAGGAAGCCGGTGATGCCGATGGCGTCCGCCACCTTCATGCCGAGGCCGCAGAAGAACTCGAGCTGGCTCAGCATGCGGGCCGCGGTCTGGAGATTGAGGAGCGCCCCGTAGTCGGCGCCCAGGGTGTTGATGATCTGGGCGCTGCCCGGGCTGCCGTCCACCATCACCCGGTCCCACGGCACCAGCACGTCCTCGAAGACCGCGATGCAGTCCATCTCCTCGAAGCGGCTCGAGAGCGGGTGGTCGAAGCGCGAGCGGGGCAGGGGCGACACCGTCTCGCGGCAGATGAAGGTGAGGCCCGCGGTGGCGGTGGGGATGGAGAAGGCGAGCGCGTAGGCGTCGTCCCCCGGGGGCACCCCGCCGAACGGGATCACCGCGACCTCCTCGGTCAGCGGGGCCATGGTCCCGAGCATCTTGGCGCCCCGCACCACGATGCCGTCGGAGGTCTCCCGCACGCGGCCCAGGTGGAGGAAGGGATCCTCCTGCTCGGCCGAGGTCTTGCTCCGGTCGATCTGCGGGTTGATCAGCATGTGGGTGAGGAAGAGATCGTGCTCCCGCACGTGCTCGTAGTAGCGGGTGGCGTTCTCCCCGAAGCGGGCGCCCGCGCGCGCGAAGCGATCGGCGGTGAGGTGCCAGCCGGTCACGAACTGGTTCATGAAGTCGGGGGAGCGCCCCATGAAGCCGAAGTTGTGATCGGCCCGCAGCTTGAAGTGCTGGCGCTTCTTCACCAGCTCCTCGCGCGTGCGCGGCACCAGGAACGAGGTGGAGACCGGCTGCCCGGTGGTGGGCGACGGGTAGGTCATCACCTCGCGGTAGGCGGGGTCGAGCTGCATGTCGTACTGCTCGGCGATGGCGCGCAGCGGCTCCTGGAACACCGGCTCCGCGGTCACGTCCCCGATGCGCCGGCCGCCCAGGTAGACGCTGGGCGCCTGCTTGCGGATCGACTCGAGGTACTCGCGTCCACTGCGGGCCGGCATGGCGCTCACCCTTTCACGAAAGGCGGCGCCAAGTCAACCGCGGGTCGACAGGCGGGCGCGCCGGTGCGAGAATCCGGCGAGGTGATATCGAAGCCAACCACGCCAGCGGAGGACGGAGCGCGCCATGGACGCCAACGTGAAGAAGACGGTGCTGCGGATGATTCCCTACGGACTCTACGTCCTGACCGCCCGGGGCAAGGACGACGCGGTGGCCGCCGCCACCGTGAACTGGGTGACCCAGGCCTCTTTCGCCCCGCCGCTGGTGGTGGTGGGGGTGAAGACCGACTCGCACGCCCACGCCCTGATCAAGGAGTCGAAGGCCTTCGCCCTCAACGTGCTCGGGCAGGGCCAGCAGGCGATGGCGTTCGCCTTCTTCAAGCCCGCGACGCGCGAGGGCCAGACCATCTCGGGCGAGCCGTTCCGCTGGGGCTCCACCGGCGCGCCGATCCTCGAGCGCACGCCCGCCTTCGTCGAGTGCCGCCTGGTCGACACCGTGGAGCGGGGCGACCACTCGGTGTTCGTGGGCGAGGTGGTGGAGGCGGGGCAGGCCAAGCCGATCGAGGGCCGCGCCGACGACGCGACCCTGTGGCTGAAAGCGCTGGGGCCGAACGTGTTCTACGGAGGCTAGCCGGCCCTCAGCGGGCGCCGAGCTTCAGCAGGTCGCCGATGGCGGCGGAGGCCTTCAGCCCCGAGCCGGTGAGCACGAGCACGGTGTCCTCCTGCGGGCGGATCACTCCGCTCGCGAGGAGACGGGTGAGCCCGGCGGCGGCCGTCGCCGCGGTTGGCTCCACGTAGAGGCCGCGGCGCGCCAGCTCGCGCAGGGCGGCCACGATCTCCGCCTCCTCCACCGCCACCACGCTGCCGCCGCTCTCGCGCACCGCGCGCAGGACCTCGGGCCCGCGGGTGGGTCGGGGCGTCGCGATGCCCTCCGCGATGGTGGGCCGCACCTCGACCGGCCCGAGGGTCTCCACGCCCGCCCGGAACGCGGCCTCGTAGGGCGCGCAGTGCGCGGCCTGCACCCCGAACAGGCGCGGGCGCCGCGCGATCTCTCCCGCGCGCAGCAGCTCGGCGAAGCCGCGATCGGCGCCCAGCACGTTGCTGCCGTAGCCGAGCGGTACGACCACGTTGTCGGGCGCGCGGAAGCCCGACTGCTCCCACAGCTCATAGGCCAGGGTCTTGGTCCCCTCCACGAAGAAGGGCTGCCAGTTGTGGCTCGCGTAGAACAGCTCCGCGCTCTGCCGGAGCGCTTCCTCGGCCACGTCCTGGCGCGAGCCCTTGATCGTCACCACGTCGGCGCCGCACGCCGCGATCTGAGCGATCTTGGGATGGGACGCTGTCTCCGGGACCAGGATCCGGCAGGCGAGGCCGGCCGCCGCCGCGTAGGCGGCGAGCGAGGCGCCCGCGTTGCCGGAAGAGTCCTCCAGCACGCGGGTCACGCCGCGGCTCTTGAGATAGCTCACCAGCACGGTGGTGCCGCGGTCCTTGAAGGAGCCGGTCGGCATGGTGAACTCGAGCTTGTAGCGCACCGGGACGTCGTGCCATCGCCCGTCGACGAGCGGGGTCCAGCCCTCGCCGAGGCTCACCGCGTGCTCCACGCCAACCGGCAGCGCGCGCGCGTAGCGCCACACCGAGCGGCGGCCCGGCTCGATGTCGCGGCGGCCGAGCCCCGGGCCCGGCGTCAGGTTCAGGTAGTGGCCGTTGTCGGCGCACCAGCGTGCCTCGTCGAGCGGGTAGGTGCGGCCGGTGGAGGGATCGACGTAGCGCATCGCGAGCGCCGCGGTCAGAGGGCGGCCTCGAGCGCGGTGAGGGCGAGCACGCGCGTGCACAGGAAGAGATCGGCCAGCTCCACGTGCACGTCGTGGTAGTCGGTGTAGCCGCCGCCCGGGCCGTAGATGCAGCAGGGGATGCCGGCGGCCCAGAGGTGCGTGGTGTCGTTGCCCGCGTAGCTCTGCGGCAGCCGCACCCCGAAGTGCTCGGGCTCGGCCCCGGTCATGCGGTGGAGGTTGCGCCGCACCATCTGCACTACCGCTTCCGTTTTGGGCACGTCCACCGCGGCCTTGGCGAGGCGCCCGAGCCCGCGCTCGAGGGCGGGCGGAAACTCGATCTCGTAGCGGAACTTGGGATCGGCGGCGGCGAGCGCGTCCAGGGTGCGGCGGATGTCGGCCACCACCGTCTCCCCGGTCTGGCTCGCGTTGAAGCGCACGTTCACGTAGGCGGTGCAGAAGTCGCTCACCGTGTAGGCGCCGCGCAGGTTGTGCTCGCGGCCGCGGCCGCCGATGATCGAGCCCACGTTGAGGCGCGGCAGGCCGGGCAGGTCCGGGTCGTGGACGTGGGTGAAGCGCATCGCCTCGAGCGCCTGGATGGCGCGCACCATGAGCGCGATGGCGTCCACGCCCTGCTCCTTCTTGGAGATGTGGGTGGCCCGCCCGAGAGTGTGAACGACCACGTCCATGGTGCCGGTGTGCTTGGTGAGGATGGTGCGCGCCCCGTAGGGCTCGGCCACCACCGCCATGTCGGCGCGCTGGCCGTGCTCGAGGGCGTGGATGGTGCCGATGCCGCTGTTCAGCTCCGCGGCCACGCAGGCGAGCACCACGTCGCCGCGGAGCGGGACGCCGGCGCGCCGGAGGGCCAGGGTGGCCAGGATGCAGGCGGTGACGCCCGCCTTCATGTTGAAGATGCCGTGGCCGAAGAGCTTGCCGTCCGCGATCCACGGGGTGAACGGGTCGCGGGTCCACCCGGACGCGAGCGGGTCGATGTCGATGTGGCCGTTCAGCATGATCGAGCGGCCGCCGCCCCGACCGGCCAGGCGCGCGATGGTCTGCTTGCGCCCGGGCTCGATCTCCTGGAGGGTCACCGCGAGGCCCTGGCCGTCCAGGTAGCCGGCGAGCCACTCCGCGCAGGGCGTCTCCTCGGTGGTGAACGACGGGATGCGGATCAGGTCGGAGGCGAGCCGGACGATCTCCTCGTCGTCGATCCGATCGAGGACCCGGCTCTGGAGCTCGGACGGCACCGCGTCGGGCATGGGGGGCCATTGTACGCCGACGCTGGTAGACTCGCGGCCGAGCCATGAGGAGAGACCCCCGGGAGCCGCTTTCCCCGCCTGACCGGTCTCGACGTGTTTTCATCGCGGCCGTCGCGGGCAGCCTCCTCGCCGCTCCGCGCGCCGGACGAGCGCAGGAGGCGGGGAAGACGTACACGGTGGGACTGGTGTCGATCGGGACCGATCCCGGGCAGTCGAGCCTCTGGCAGTCCTTCATCGATGGCATGCGTGAGCGGGGCTACGTCGAGGGTCGGAACCTCGTCGTCAAGCGGGCCTTCGGCAACTCGGATCGCCTCGCCGGGATGCTCGCCGAGCTGGTCGCGGCCCGGGTCGACGCCATCGTGACGACGGGACCACGGGAGACGCGCACGGCGCGACGGGCGACCGCCACCATCCCGATCGTCATGACCTTCGTGGAGGATCCGGTCGCGGAGGGATTCGTGAAGAGCCTGGCCCAGCCGGGAACCAATGTGACCGGCCTCACGAGCCTCGTCCCGGGACTGAGCCAGAAGTACGTGGAGCTGCTCAACGAGGCTCTGCCGACCGCGCGGCGTTTCGGGGTCGTCGCGACGCGCGATCCGGTGCCCGAGAACCGACACGAGCTGGAGGCCGCGGTGAAGGCGCGCGGGTTGACCTTGTCGTTTCTCGTGGTTTCGGAGCCCGTGGACTTCGACACGACGCTGGCTCGGGCGAAGCGAGACGGGGCCACCGGCATCATCGCGCCCGTGGATGGCGTCACGTTCCGGCATCGGCGGGCCCTCGTGGAGGCGGCGTTGAAGCATCGCCTGCCGGGTATCTACTGGGCCCGGGAATACGGCGAGGCCGGCGGCCTCATGACCTACGGGGCCAGTCTCGCCGATCTGCGGCGACACGCGGCGATCTATGTCGACAAGATCCTCCGGGGCGCGAAGCCCGCCGAGCTGCCCATCGAGCAGCCGACCAAGTTCGACCTCGTCATCAACCTGAAGACCGCCAAGGCGCTCGGCCTGACGATCCCGCCGCCGCTGCTGGTGCGGGCGGATCAGGTGATCGAGTGATCGATGGCCACACGCTCGCGGTCCGCCGTGGTCGTCACGCTCTGCTGCCTGGTCAACCTGCCTCTGTCCACTCGAGCCCAGGAGACACGCCTTGTCCCGGTCTTGGTCGACGGCGAAACGGTGCGGCTCGCAATGCGTATCTACAAGCCGGTTGCCGGCAACCCGGCCCCGACTCTGGTTTTCAACCACGGCTCGACTGGCATGGGCACGGATCCCGGTCTTTTCTCGCGACCGATCGACGCGCCGGCGGTGGCCCGTTTTTTCGTCCAGCGGGGATGGGCGGTGGTGATGCCCGCCCGACGCGGGCGCGGCGGGTCTGACGGGCTCTACGACGAGGGATTCGCGGCTGATCGGCCGCGAGGCTATACATGCGACCCTGCGGTCTCGTTGGCGGGGGCGAACCGCGCCCTCCGTGACGTCGAGGCGGCGATCGCTGCGATCCTCGGGATGCCATTCGTGGATGGCTCCCGCGTGGTGATCGGCGGTGTCTCGCGCGGCGGAATCCTGAGCGTGGCATACGCCGGACAGCATCCGGAACAGATCAAGGGAGTGGTCAACTTCGTCGGCGGCTGGCTCGGGACGGGTTGCAGTTCGGCCCCGACCGTCAATCGCACTCTCTTCTCGCGCGGCGGGCGCTATCCCTACGACTCGATCTGGATCTACGGAGACGGCGACCCCTTCTATCCCCTGTCGCACAGCCGGGACAATTTCGGCGCGTTTCAGACCGCCGGTGGGAGAGGGGCGTTCCATGAGTTCGCCGGCGGCCATCAGGTGTCGAGCCATCCCGATCTGTGGGGACACGTCGTGGAGGCTTACCTGAGGCAGCGCGGCCTGCCGGCCGATCCCTCTCCGTGAGCCGGAAGCCCACACGCTTGACAGCTTCGCGCGCGGCAGGGTAAGACCGGAGCGCGCCGGGAGGGCGCGAGAGCCATGTCCACGAGCGAGCTGTTCGGCATCGACGCGCCGCGCTTCTGGTCCACCGTGATGCGCTCCGGCGAGATCGGCCCCGGCAAGGCGGGCGGCCTCCGCCGCCTCGCCCTCACCGACGCGGACAAGGAGATGCGCGACCTCTTCATCACCTGGTGCACCGAGGCCGGCTGCACGGTGACGGTCGATCGCCTCGGCAACATCTTCGCGCGCCGCCCGGGCGTCGACGACCACCTCCCTCCGGTCCTGATGGGCAGCCACCTCGATACCCAGTTCGCGGGCGGCAAGTACGACGGCATCGTGGGCGTCCTCGCCGGGCTCGAGGTGCTCCGCACCCTCGACGATCGCCGGGTGCGCACCCAGCGGCCGCTCGAGCTGGTGTGCTGGACCAACGAGGAAGGGGCGCGGTTCACCCCCCCGATGGTCGCCTCGGGCGCGTTCGCGGGGGTGTTCGACGTGGACTGGGTGCTCGACCTGCGCGACGACGACGGCAAGCGCTTCGGCACCGAGCTCGAGCGCATCGGCTACCAGGGCAAGGAGGCGGTGGGTGGGCGGTCCATCGACGCCTACTTCGAGCTCCACATCGAGCAGGGGCCGATTCTCGACCGCGAGGCGGTGCCGGTCGGCATCGTGGTGGGCGGCTACGCGGCGCGCGGCATGCACGTCGACGTGCACGGCGAGACCGCGCACTCCGGCCCGACCCCGATGGACCGGCGGCGCAACGCGCTGGTGGGCGC
>DASZJM010000281.1:0-3597 GCA_035948165.1 Candidatus Methylomirabilota bacterium | reverse complement strand
ATGCCGCCGCCGCCGCTAAAGAAAGCGGCGTTGGCGGCTCTGTCGCTCGTGCGGTTGTACTGGACGGACCCGGTCAACTGCTGGGACTGCGGGAAGAACTCGCCGACCTGGATGCCCAGCTGGGCGCGGGCTTGAAGGACCCGCACCCCGGCCTGCTGGAGCGTGAGGTTGTCCCGGTAGGCCCGCGCGATGAGGCGGTCCAGGACCGGATCGTTGAAGGCCTTCCACCAGTCCCGGTAGTTGGTCGATTCGGCGCTGAGACGCGGGTCCGCGCCCTCCCCGAAGCTCGGTGACACGGAGACCTTGGGCCGCTGGTAGTCCGGCCCGACCATGCATCCGGCGAAGGCCAGGAGCACGGGTAGCAGCAGGATGAGCCGCGATCGAACGGATCTGCTCAACGTGTGGTCTGTCGGATGGCCATGTCGTCTCGTGTCCGTGACAACGCAGCATAGGGGATCGACGGGAAGGTCGCAAGGCGACGTATCATCTCGTGGCCACCCGGGGTGGTTGACTCCCCTGCCGAAAGTCTCCAGAATGCGCGTCGTGACGACCCTCAGGTGGGGCCAGGCCGCGCCCGAGTTCGAGCTGCCCAGCACCGAGGGGCGGCCGATCTCGCTCCGGGAGCTCCGCGGGCGCGACGTCGTCCTCGGCTTCTACTGCTACGACTGGGGCGGCATCTGAACCCCGGAGCTCACCGGCCTGGGTCAGGCCGCGGGCGAGTTCACGAAGCGAGGCGCGGTGATCCTCGGGATCAGCGGCGACAGCCCGTTCTGCCACACCGCCTTCCACAAGGCGCACCCGTTCCCGTTCCCCCTGCTGAGCGACGTGCACCGCTCGGTCATCACCGCCTACGGCGTGCACGACGTCGACCGCAACGTGGCCTACCGCTCCACGTTCGTGGTGGACCGCGACGGGATCCTGCGCTGGGGCCAGGCGGGTGATCGCCAGATGGTGCGCGACGGCAGCGAGGTCCTGCGCGTGCTGGACCTGATCAACTCCCTGCGGCAGCAGAGCTCCTGAGGAGACAGCCATGTCCTTCCCCCTGTCGGTCGCCACCCCGTCCTCGCTCGGCCTCGACGGCCCCGCGCTCGATCGCCTGCAGGAGCTCATCACGCGGCACCTCGCGGAGGGCCGCTACCCGGGCGCCCAGATCGCGCTGGCGCGCGACGGCAAGCTCGCGCTGTTCCGCACCTTCGGCGACGCGCGCCTGGATCCGGCGCGGGTGCCCGCCCGCGAGGACTCGCTCTGGCTCCTCTACTCCAACACCAAGGTGATCACCGCGAGCGCGCTCTGGGTGCTGGCCGAGCAGGGGGCGCTGCGCTTCACCGATCGGGTGGCCGAGCACGTGCCGGGCTTCGAGGCCAACGGCAAGGGTGACATCACGATCATCCAGCTGCTGAGCCACCAGGGCGGCTTCCCCAACGCCGACGTCCCGAAGGCGGCCTGGGAGGACCACGAGCTGCTCCGCCGCGCGGTCTCGGGGTTCACGCTCGAGTGGACACCGGGCTCCCGCGTGTACTACCACGGCCGCGCCGCCCATTGGGTGGCCGCGGTGCTGATCGAGGCGCTCACCAAGACCGACTACCGCGCCTTCATCCGCGAGCAGGTGATCGAGCCCCTCGGGCTGGGCGACGAGCTGTTCGTCGGGCTGCCCGACGCGCGGCACGAGCGCGCCGCCGACATGCACGAGCCGGCCGCGTCCGGCGCCGGCCAGGTCAAGCGGGCGGAGGAGAATAACCCTGAGTTCCGGCGTGCCGGCACCCCGGGCGGGGGCGGGTACGCCTCGGCGCGGGCCATGGCCGCCTTCTATCAGATGCTAGCCGCGGGCGGGACCCTGAACGGCAAGCGGCTCCTCTCGCCGCGCATGGTGCAGTACGTCACGCGCAGCGTCACCGGCGACCGGGTCGACGGGTACATGGGCATGCCGATGCATCGGGCCCTCGGGCCCCACGCGCGCGGGACCACGGAGAGCATCCGGGGCCTCGGCAGCATCGCCTCGCCGCGGACCTTCGGTCACGGCGGGGTGGGCTCCTCCTACTGCTGGGCCGACCCGGACTCGGGTGTCTCGTTCGCGTACCTGACCAACAGCCGCGTCCCGGACCCCTGGCACAGCGCCCGGCTCGACGTCATCAGCAACACCGCTCACGCCGCCATCCCGCCCGACCGCTGACGGCCGCTGCGATCGACTGCGGACCCCGGGTGCCGGCCACCGCGATTGGCGGCTTGTGAAAGATGTGCCATAATGACGCCGCCCGAGGGGACAAAGGACAATAGTGATGGGAGTTTCCCTACCACTGCTCGACGCGACGCGTCCGGCGCAACCGCCCAAGCCGCCCTGGTTGAAGGTGCGCGCGCCGGGCGGGCCGAAATACATCCGCCTGAAGGGGCTGATGCGCGAGTGGAACCTGCACTCGGTGTGCGAGGAGGCCCACTGCCCGAACATCGGCGAGTGCTGGGAGGACCTGACCGCGACCTTCATGATCCTGGGCGACGTGTGCACCCGCAACTGCGGCTACTGCGCGGTGACCCACGGCCGGCCGGTCTGGGAGGACCGCGAGGAGCCCGAGCGGGTCGGGCGCGCGGTGGGTGAGCTGGGGCTCGAGCACGTGGTGATCACCTCGGTCAACCGTGACGACCTCGCCGACGGAGGGGCGGCCCACTTCGCGGCGACCACCCGGGCGATCCGCCAGCACGCCCCCGCGTGCCGGGTCGAGCTGCTGATCCCCGATTTCCAGGGAAGCGCCCCCGCGATCGAGGCAGTCATCGCGGCCGGACCCGACGTGCTGAACCACAACACCGAGACGGTGCCCCGGCTCTACAAGGTGGCCCGTCACGGCGGCCGGTACGAGCGGACGCTGGAGCTCTTCCGGCACGTGCGCCGGGTGGCGCCCCGCCTCATCACCAAGTCGGGCATCATCCTGGGCCTGGGGGAAGAGCGGGACGAGCTGCTCGCCACCATGGCAGATTTGCGATCCGCCGACGTCAACATCCTCACTCTCGGCCAGTACCTGCGCCCGTCGGCCCAGCACCTGCCGGTGGCGCGCTTCTACCACCCCGACGAGTTCGCCGAGCTGGCGGAGCGGGGCCGGGAGCTGGGCTTCGCCCACGTGGAATCCGGCCCCCTCGTCCGCTCCTCCTACCACGCCAAGAAGCAGACGGACGCCGCGGCCAAATAATGGACTACGTCCCGATCCTCATGGTTTTCGTGGTGGCCGCGGTGGTGGCGGGCGCGCTGCTCGGCATCCCGTCCCTCATCGCGCCCCGGCGAGTCTCTCCGGTCAAGCAGGAGCCGTTCGAGTGCGGCAAGGATCCGGTGCAGCTGCCGGAGGGACGCTTCGCGATCAAGTTCTCGACCATCGCCATCTTCTTCATCCTGTTCGATATCGAGCTCGTCTTCATCTGGCCCTGGGCGACGATGTACCGGCTCCTCGGCTGGTTCGGGTTCGTGGAGATGGTGGTGTTCCTCGGCATCCTCATGCTGGGCTTTCTCTACATCTGGAAGAAGCGAGGGCTCGAATGGGAGTAGGCACGTTCTTCACCTCCAAGCTGGACGAGGCCATCGGCTGGGCCCGGAAGTACTCCATCTTCCAGTACCCG
>DASZJM010000280.1:0-3861 GCA_035948165.1 Candidatus Methylomirabilota bacterium | reverse complement strand
TTGCCGCCGCGGAGGCGCGCGGCGTCCGCTTCTTCCGCGCCTACGTGCTCGCGAGTAACGTGCGCATGCTCGATCTGCTCGCGCGCTACACCGACGTGCAGGAGCGGAGGATGGAGAGCGGGGTGATCAACATCCTGCTGGCGCGCCGCGCGGGCGCGCCGGGCCCGACGCGCTGATCGGGCCCGGGCGACTCCCGCCCCCTCAGGCGGCGAGCTGCCGCCGCGCCCGCGCGATCACCCCGACCGCCGAGGCGCCGAACATCCCGGCGATCAGCAGCCCGACCGCGATGTCGGGCCAGGCCGACCCGAGCAGCCCCACGCCCGCGCTCGCCAGCAGCACGCCCGCATTGCCGGCCACGTCGTTGAGCGAGCACACGAAGGCGGAGCGCATGTTGAGGTCGTCGGCCCGGTGCCGCCACAGCAGGGCGAGGCAGACCGCGTTGGCCGCGAGCGCGAGGAGGCCGATCGAGCCCATCACGTCGGCGGCAGGCATCAGCCCCTGGCTGAGCTTCGCCCCCACCTCGACGAGCACCCCGATCCCGAAGGCGGCCATGATCAGGCCCTTGGCGAGGGCGACCCGCGCCTGCCACCGGACGCCGCGCCCGAGGGCCACGAGGCTCGCGCCGTACACGATGGCGTCGCCCAGCATGTCGACCGAGTCCGCCACCAGGGACGTGGAGTGGCCGCGGATCCCCGCGCCCAGCTCCACCACGAACATCGCCGCGTTGAGGGCGAGCACGAGCTGGAGCACCCGACGCTGTCGCGCCGGCACCTCGGCCCGGACCTCGCAGCACTCGCGCACCGCGGGTCCCCTCACCACATGACCACGCCGCCGTCGATGTTGACCGACTGGCCGGTCATGAAGGCGGCGGCCGGCGAGCAGAGGAACGCGATCAGGCCGGCCACCTCCTCGTCGCTGGCGGCGCGCCCCATCGGAATGCGCTCGAGCTGCCGCTGCCAGCCCTCGCCACGCCCCAGCACATCCATGCGCGACGTCTCGATGGTGCCGGGGCAGACCGCGTTGACGGTGACCCCGTGGCGCGCCACCTCCATCGCGAGGGACTGGGTGAGCCCCTGGATGCCGAAGTTGGCCGCGTTGTAGGCGGCGGTGTGAGGGCTGCCGCGCTTGCCCGCGATCGAGGAGAGGTTGACGATGCGCCCCCACTTCTGCCGCACCATGATCGGGACGATTCGCTTGGCGAGCAGGAAGGCCCCGGTCAGCTTGATGTCGAGCACCTTGCGCCACACCGCCTCGTCCAGGTCGGGCAACGGCACGCGGTCGTTGCCCCGGGGATACGCCGCGTTGTTCACGAGCACGTCGAGGCGCCCGAAGGTCGCGAGCACCTGGTCGACCAGGCGGCCCACCGGCTGGGCCTGGCTCACGTCGCCGGTCCAGGTCATCGCGCGCCGGCCGGTGGCGCGGATCTGCTCCGCCGTGCTCTCCACGTCGCGCCAGCCGATCTTCTTCTCGTCCTCGGGGTACGACGCGGGATCGCGCCCGGTGCCGGTGACCACCACGTCCGCCCCCAGCTCCGCCAGTCCCACCGCGGTGGCCCGTCCGATGCCCCGGAGCCGTCCGGCCCCGGTCACCAGCGCCACCCTGCCGTCGAGCACGCCCATGTCGTGTCCTTTCCCGCCGCCCTCAGGCCCGCTGGGGCGCGGCCCTCTCGAGATCGGCGGCGAGCGAGTTACGCCCGAGCAGCAGGACGAGGCCCGCCCCCGCCAGCATACAGCCGGTGATCAGCACCGGCGCGGTCAGCCCGATCCGGTCGGAGACGAGCCCGATCAGGGAGGGCGACGCCGCGTCGCCCAGCAGGTGCATCACCATGGTGGTGACCGCGAAGCCGCGCGCGCGCAGGTCCGCGGGCAGCACGTTGGCCATCGCCGCGTTGAGCGGCCCGGTGTTCATGAACAGGAGGAACAGGGTCGCGAACATGGCGGGCCAGAACACCAGGGGCGATGAAGCCAGCACCGCGGGCAGCGTGAACACGATCGAGAGCACCAGGCTCGCCCCCGAGAGCGTGAAGTGGGCTGCGCGGGAGCGCTTGGCGAGCGCGTCGCTCAGCCGGCCGCCCACCAGCGTGCCCGCGAAGCCCGCCACCACCAGGATGAGGCCGAACGTGGTGGCCGCGGTCGCGAGCGAGATGTCGCGCTCGCGCACGAAGTAGGTCGGCATCCAGGTGGCGAGCCCGCCCATCGCGAACGTATAGATCACCTGCGCCGCGGTGTTGACCACGTAGCTCCGCCGCGCGGCCAGCGCCTGCAGCGAGGCCCGGAGGCCGAGCGGGGTGGCCGGGCCCGACCCCACCGGGTCCAGCGCGCCGCGCGGCGGCTCGGGCAGGAGGAGGAGCAGGAGGGCGAGCACCGCGCCGGGCGCGCCGGCCACGAAGAAGGCGGCGCGCCAGCCGTAGGTCTCGCCGACCAGCCCGCCGACCACGTAGCCGAGCGCGGTGCCGACCGGGATCGCGGCGTAGAAGATGCCGAGGACCCGCGAGCGGCGGTCCGGCGGGTAGCAGTCGGAGAGGAGCGAGGGCGTGACCACCGCGTAGCTCGCCTCGCCCACCCCGATGATCGAGCGGGCGAGGAGGAGGAAGGCGTAGGTCGGCGCGAGGCCGGAGGCGAGGGTGGCCACGCTCCACACGAAGACCCCGATCGCGGCCAGTCGCATGCGGGGATGCCGATCACCGACCCAGCCCGCGATGGGACACGCCAGCGAGTAGGTCACGATGAAGGCCGACTGGAGCAGCCCGCCCGCGGTGTCCGAGATCGCCAGGCCGGCGAGGATGAGCGGCAGGGTGGCCGCCGCGACGTAGCGGTCGAGGTAGTTGAGGCCGTTGAGCCCGGTGAGGACGGTGAGGACGACGCCGGGCCGGGTGCCGCTCACGCGCCCTCGGCCCGCCGCGGGCTCGATCAGCGCGCCCGGTTCGCGCCGTGGTCGGCGATCACCTGCGCCACGCAGGCGGTCACCTTCACTCCCGTCGGCAGATCGATGAACTCGTTCGGCCCGTGGGCATTCGAGCCCGGCCCCATCACTCCGGTGACCAGGAACTGGGCCCGCGGGAACCGCTCGCCCAGCATGGCCATGAACGGGATCGAGCCGCCCAGGCCGTCGAACATCGCGGGCGCGCCGAACTGCGCGGTCGACGCGCGCCCGACCGAGTCGCGGAGCCAGTCCGCCATCACCGGAGCGTTCCACCCGGTGCCCGGCCGCTCGCTGCTCGAGTAGGTCACGCGGGCGCCGTAGGGCGGGTCCGCCTCGAGCACTTCCTTGACTCGGCGGCCGGCCACCTCCGCGTCGGCGGTGGGCGGCAGACGCAGCGAGAGCTTCACCGCGGTCTTCGGGCGCAGCACGTTGCCCGCGTCGGCGAGCGCCGGCATGCCGTCGACGCCGGTGACCGACAGCATCGGCCGCCACGTGTTGTTCAGCAGCGCCTCGACCGTATCCTCGGTCATCGGGCGCATGCCGGGCATCAGGGGGAAGGCCTTTCCGACCTTGCCGCCGAGCACCCCCGCCACCGCGCGGACCTCGGCGAGGCGGCCGGGCGGGATCTCCACGTGGCACTCCGAGACCAGGATCTTGCCAGTGCGGTGGTCCTCGAGCCGATCGAGCACCTGGCGCAGGATGCGGAAGCTCGAGGGCACGATGCCGCTCGCCGCGCCGGAGTGAACGCCCTCGCTCAGCACCTCCACTGTGAGCGTGCCGCTCAGCACGCCGCGCAGCGACGTGGTCGCCCACAGGTGATCGTAGTCGCTACAGCCCGAGTCGAGGCAGATGACCAGGTCCGGACGGAGGCGCTCGGCGAGCTGCTCCACGTAGGCGGGCAGATCGGGGCTGCCGCTCTCCTCGGAGGCCTCGATCAGC
>DASZJM010000279.1:0-2274 GCA_035948165.1 Candidatus Methylomirabilota bacterium | reverse complement strand
GCGCAGCGAGCGGGGCGTCCACGTGCACGGCTTCGGCAACCCGCACTACTGGCTCGACCCCGAGAACGCGCGGCCCATGACCGAGCGCATCCTGGCCGCCCTCGCCGCGCGCGCGCCCGCCGACGCGCCCGCCTTCACCGCCAACCGCGCGCGCTTCCTCGAGGCCCTCGACGCGGGCCTCGCCCGCTGGCGGAGCGCGCTCGCCCCCTACGCGGGCACGCGGGTGGTGGTGGCGCACGAGAGCTGGCCCTACTTCGCTCGGCGCTTCGGCCTCACCGTGGTCGCCGCGCTCGAGCCGACGCCGGGCGTGCCGCCGTCCGCCGCCTACCTGGCCACCCTCACCGCCCGCATGAAGGCGGCCGGCGTGCGCGTCATCATCGCCGAGCCGTCCACCAATGCGTCGCTGGTGGCCCAGGTGGCCGCGCGCGCCGAGGCCCGCGCGGTGACGCTCATCCCTTCCGTCGGCGGCGACCCCGAGGCCCGCGACTACCTCGCGCTCTTCGACGTGGACGTCGCGCGCCTGGCCGCCGCACTCGCCGCCGCGCCTGCCGCGCCGGTCAGCCGCTGATGCTCGACTTCCTCTGGCTGCCCTTCCTGGCCTGCCTGATCCTGACCGGCATCCACGTCTACCTGGGTCTGCACGTGCTGGCGCGCGGGGTCATCTTCGTCGACCTGGCCCTGGCCCAGGTGGCCGCGCTCGGCATCAGCGTGGCGTTCCTGGCCGGGCATCCCATCCAGAGCGACGCGGCCTACTGGTACGCGCTGGCCTTCACGGTGGCCGGCGCCGCGCTCTTCGCGGCCAGCCGCGCGCATCGCGCGCCGCTGCCGCAGGAGGCGGTGATCGGCATCGTCTACGCGGTCTCCGCCGCCGCCGCGGTGCTGGTGGTGGACCGCGCCCCGCAGGGCGGCGAGCACATCAAGACCCTGCTGGTGGGCAGCATCCTCACCGTGAGTGGCCGCGAGGTGGCGGAGCTCGCGCTGCTCTACGGGGTGATCGGCGCGCTCCACGCCGCGCTCCGCCGCCCGCTCCTCGAGATCTCCCTCGACCCCGACGCTGCGCGCGCCCACGGCCGGCGCCTGCGCGCGTGGGATCTCCTCTTCTACGTCACGTTCGGCATCGTGGTCACCAGCTCGGTCCGCCTGGCCGGCGTGCTGCTCGTCTTCTCGTACCTGATCGTGCCCGCGTCGGTGGCGGCGCTCCTCGCCGGCTCGGTGCGGGGGCGCCTGCTGATCGGCTGGGGCGTGGGCGCGCTGGTGAGCGCGGCCGGCCTCTGGGCCTCGTTCGCGTGGGATCTGCCGACCGGCGCCGCGGTGGTCACCTCGTTCGGCGCGCTGATGGCGCTGGTGGCGCTCGGCCTGGGCGCGCGCCGGCTCGCCCAGCGGGTGCGAGCGCAGGGCGTGGGGGCGCTCCGCGGCGTGGGCGCGCTGCTCGCGCTGGCGATCGCCGCGGCGGGCCTGCTGCTCCTGGCCTTCCCGGGGATGGACCACCCGTGGCTCGACTGGCTCGAGGCCGCGGCGCCGCCGGTGCGCCTGGCCTTCCTCACGCCCGGCGAGCGCGCCGCCGATCGCGACAGCCGCGAGACGATGGACCGCGGGGCGGCCGAGCTGGCGCGGCTGCGCGCGCTCCAGCAGGACGTGCAGTGGGGGACCCGCGCGATGCCGGCCGAGCAGCAGGAGCGGCTGCGCCAGTTCCTGGCCGGGCGCGCCGAGATCGTGGCGGGCGACCGCATGGTGCTGGCCACGCTCCGGTCCCACGCGCGCGCCCGCCAGCGCGTCTGGCTCGGCCTGCCGCTGCTGCTCGCGGGCGCGGGCGTCGCCGCCTGGCTCGCGCGCCCGGGCGGCTGACCCGCTTTTACGTCAAGCGGGCGAGACCGGCTTCGGCAGCCTGGACGTACGCCGCAAGGTTCTCGGCGAGCGCCTGGTCGCGCATTCGCGCGAAGTGCTGGCGAGCGGCTTCGAGCTCACCGAGCATCTCGTGGCCAAGAGCTATCTGGTTGAGGGCCACGATGTCCGGGAACGTCTGATAGGCCCTCGCGAAGTGTTCGATGGACTCGCGAACCTTCTCCGGCCGACACATGATACCGACCGGCGAGTTGACACACTGCACCCAGCCCTTGCCCTTTGGCGCTCGGTTGAGCGTGCGATGGATGCCGGCCCTGCTCGCCTTGACACCAAGCTTGAAGATGGCCGTGGCCTCGCGCCGGCCGTCAGTCATTCGACCGCGAGCGTCTCTACTCAACGAGGTACTTTTCCCAGAACCCGGGCGCCGGATCG
>DASZJM010000278.1:0-5303 GCA_035948165.1 Candidatus Methylomirabilota bacterium | reverse complement strand
GGAAGCGCGGGCAGTCGGTGGAGCTGGTGCGCAACCCGGACTACTTCGTGAAGGGCCGCCCCTATCTCGACGGGGTGCGCTACACCGTGATCGTGGAGCGCGGCACGCGGGTGGCCGCCTTGCAGGCGGGCCAGACCGACGAGGCCTATCCGGGGGAGACCACGCTGGCGATCGCCGAGCAGCTCAAGCACGCGGTCCCGGGGATGGTGTTCACCGAGACCGCGAGCAACGTCAGCGAGAACCTGCTCCTGAACACCAAGAAGCCTCCCTTCGACAGCATCAAGGTCCGGCGCGCGCTCAGCTTCGCCATCGATCGGCGCACCTACACCCAGACCGTGCATCGCGGCGCCGCGGTGGTCGGGGCCTCCCTGGCTCCGAAGCCCTGGGGCGTGTGGGGGCTCCTCGATCGGGACCTGGCGCAGCTCCCGGGCTACGGCGGGGCCGCCGCCGGCCGGGCGCAGGCCAGGAAGCTGCTGGCCGAGGCGGGCTTCGGGCCGTCGAACCCGCTCAAGGTCGAGCTGGTCACCCGCGCGATCGCGATCTATCTCGACTTCGCGGGCTTCGTGGTCAGCGATCTGAAGCAGGTCGGGGTGGAAGCCACCCTCAAGCAGATCGACACCGCGCAGTGGCACCCGATGGTGACGCGCCGCGAGTTCCAGATCGGGGCCAACCTCACCGGCCTGGGCGTGGACGATCCCGACGCCAATTTCTACGAGAACTTCTCGTGCGGGTCACCCCGGAACTACGGCGACTACTGCAACGAGGGGGTGGGGCGCCTGATCGAGCAGCAGTCGCAGGAGACCGACATGGCGAAGCGGCTCACCCTGGTCGCGCAGATCCAGAAGAAGCTCGAGGAGGACGCGGCGCGGCCCACCATGGGCTGGCGCACCGATCGCTTCGCGCATCACCCGTACGTGCGCAACCTGATCCTCAACCAGGTGACCTACAACTGCTGCCGGCTGCAAGAGGTCTGGCTGGACCGGTAGGCGCGGCGGCGATGCGGGTCGTCTTCTGGAACATCCGGCACGGCGGCGGCGTCCGGGCCGCCGCGATCGCGCGACGGATCTGCCTCTGGGGCGCCGACGCGGTCGCCCTCTGCGAGTTCCGCGGCACCCCGCCGAGCGGGGAGCTGGCGCGGGCGCTCGCGCAACGCGGGCTCGTCTACCAGTGCACCACCGCCGATCCGGCGCGCCCCGCGGTCAACGGCCTGCTGCTGGCCTCGCGCTGGCCGTGCCGGCGCCTGCGCCTGGCCACCGCGCCCGCGGAGCCCGCGCGCTGGCTCCTCGCCCGCATCCACTCCCCGAGCCCGCTCGTGGTCGGGGTCATGCACGTGCCCAACCGGGTGAGCGGGCGGAAGTACCCCTATCTCGACGCGGTGCTCGAGACCGCGCGGCGGGCGTGGCCAGGGCCGGCCGTGTTCATGGGCGACACCAACTCGGGCCGGATCGGCCTCGACGAGGAGGTGCCCGCGTTCAATCGGTTCGAGGACGGCTGGATGCGCGGGCTGCACGAGGCGGGCTGGACCGACGCGTTCCGCCACCTGCGCGGCGACGACGCGCGCGCGTACACGTGGTACTCGCCGAACGGCGGCAACGGCTTCCGGATCGACCAGGCCTTCCTCAACCCCGCGCTACGGCCGCGCCTGGAGCGCTTCCGCTACGACTGGGGCCGCCGCGACCGCCGCCACGCCAGCGACCACGCGGCCATGGTCCTCGACCTCACCGGCTGAGCGTCACCGCCCGGCCGGAGTCTGATTGGCCTCCTGGCAGGCGCGCTTGAGCTCGGTGGTGCCGTTGAGCGCGCAGTCCACCGTGAGGGTCTGCGCCTCGCCCACCCGGCCTGCCTTGCGCAGCAGCCGGATCTTGTGCGGCTTGAAGCGCGCCGCGCCCGCGAACACCTTCGTGGCCTGATCGGTCCACTGCAGCGCGACCGGCACGTTGCCGCTCCGCTCGTAGGCGAAGATGAGGTCCTCGTAGACCAGCGGCACGGGCTCGGGCGATCCCACCGCGCGCCGCAGGGCCTCGATCGCCTCGCCCTGGCGGCCGATCGCCGCCGCCGAGTGCGCCAGCACCCAGTTCGGGTACGCGTCGGAGCGCCCGGCCACCGCGGTCCGCGCGGTGGTGTACGCCTCCTGGGCCTTGCCCTGCTCGAGCAGGCGCCGGGCCTGGAACGCGCGCTTGTAGATCGTGATCACCTGGGCCACCTCGGGACGGGCGCGCACCGCCTTCCACGGTCCGGCCTGCGGCTCCACCGGCGGGCGGGTGCCGTAGAAGCGCTCGAAGTACTGCGCGGCGTCCTCGATGCGCTCGGAGGTCTTGGGGTGGTTCACCGAGACCGTGCTGAGGAGCCGCTGATAGACGACGCCCACCGCCTCGTTGACGTTCCGCTGGGAGGCCTGCTGGAGACGCGCGGAGAAGGCGTCCTCGGACTCCTTGTTCGCCTGCTCCCACGCCTGGAGCTTCTCGAGCATGCTCATCATGGCCGGCCCGGCCACGTGGCTCTCCACCAGCAGGTCCATGCCGAGCAGATCGGCCTCGCGCTCCTGCCCGCGGCTCCAGGCGGGCAGCACCAGCTTGTCGGTGGCGTCGGTGGCGAGCTGCACGTTGGTCATGTTCCGCGTGTCGCTCTTGGAGGCGGTGCGCTGGCCGGCGAGGGCGGTCTTGGCCCCGATCCCGAGCTCGTAGAGGGCCTGGCCCTTGTGCTGCACGTCGCCGAGCAGGTCCGAGCTGTGGTGGGCGAGCAGCACATGGGAGAGCTCGTGGGCCAGGATGGCCGACACCTCGTCCGCGCTCTCGAGCGACTCGAGGAGCCCCATCGCCACGTAGATGTTGCCGTCCGGCGACGAGAACGCCTCGAAGCCCGGGTTGGCCAGGATCACCACCCGCCCCGGCACCCCGGTGCGGCCCGAGACCGCCACCAGGCGCCGCCGGGTCTCGTTGAGGTACTGCTCGAGGGCGGCGGAGCGCACGAAGCCGAGCGCGTCGCCGCGGTGCTGGGCGAGATCCTTCTCCTCGCCCACCGCGAGGCTCGAGGCCTCGTAGGGGCCCGCCTTGAGGCGGGCCAGCACGGTGGTGGTGGTGCCGCCCTTCCCGGCGAGCCACGACGGCGTCCACGAGGCCGGCGTGGCGCCCTCGCCTGCCGTCCCGCCCGCGCAGCCCGCCGCGAGCAGCCCGATCAGCGCCCAGTGGAGCCGCATCCCCGACCGCATCAGTTGCAGCTCTCGCCCACGCCGCGCACGGCGCCGGTCTTGGGCGGGCGTCCCGCCACGCGGGTCCGGCACTCCTCGTCCTTGACCACCGGCACCACCCGATCGGTCTCGACCGCGAAGGCCTTCACGCAATAGTCGCCCCCCTCCATCTTGACCCAGTAGTAGACCGCGGTCTTCGCGTCGTTGGTCGCCCGCCAGGGCTTGCGCTTCTCGAGGTCCTCCCGCGAGAAGGGCACGCCCTTGTCCATGCTGCAGTCCTTGTAGAGGGTGACCTTGTTCATGCGGAGGCCGACGATGTTGAAGGTCTCCGTGCCCGGCGTCGCCTGCGCCGACACCGCAGGAGCTCCCGCCGCGCTCACGCCCGCCAGGACCAGTATCGCCACCGTCGCCTCGCGCCACCGCTCGATCCGTCGTGTCATGCATGAACCTCCTCGTCGTCGCCTCTGATGCACAGGGCGAACAGCCAGTCCATCGCCCTCAGGATGCCCGCGCTGACGCCCCAGCTCGCCGGGTCGGGCTGCTCGCGTCGCAGGGCGAAGTAGCGCCGGGCCGCGGAGTCGGCGCGCCGCATGAGGCTCCGGGCCACCTCGAAGAATGCCACGTAGGCCACGATGTTGCGCGGGCCCAGGTTGATCGGGGGCAGGAAGCTCACCACCGCGGCCCCGATCAGCAGCACGGTGGTGGCCACGAACAGCACGTCGCGCGCAACCAGCGCCTTGTAGACGAAGTAGCCGGGGAGCAACACCAGCAGCAGGGCCGCCTCGATCCCGTAGCGCGCGTCGACGCCCAGGAACAGGAGAACCGCGCCCAGCAGGATCATCACCCCGAGGAGCCCGGACCACAGGAACTGGCGTGCCGACGGCCGGCGCTCCGGGTGGGTCGCGGCCAGGTGGAGCAGGGCCACCACCCCGAGGAGCAGCGGGACCAGGAGCAGAATCGCGAGCAGGCTCGTGTGGATGAACGCGGTGAGGGCGACGCACCCGACCGCCACCGCGAGGGTCGCCCACTTGATCCGGGGGCTCACGGTCCCGAGGCGGCCGAGGAGCCGGCGGGCGAACGCGGGCGGCTGGTCCACCAGGAGCAGCAGCACAATCGTGAACAGGAGGAGCAGCCCGTTGACCACGCGCGAGAGCGAGAGCCCGTGCTGCTCGGCGCGCTTGAAGTCCTTCCCGAAGGTGAGCAGGTTGTCGTAGGCCATCGCGTGCAGGTAGACGCCGGGCAGGTCGTCGAAGACCGGCGAGATGACCCGGTCGCCCGCCATCTCGAAGCTGCCCCCGTAGAACACCGCGTTGCCCTTCACCACCTGGTCCTTCAGCTTCTGGTCGAAGTGCCCGAGCAGGTGGAGGACCGAGATGGTGTTGGTGTGCGGGCACTTCCGCTTCGAGGCGAGCGGGTTCTCCTTGAGCATCTGGCGCAGGTGCACGAAGGTGCCGTCGCTCGTGCAGTCCATCCACGACTCGTTCAGCGCGGAGGCCCGGTTACCCCAGATGATCTCCATCTGCTGGGCGTCCGCCCGCGCCAGGCCCACCTGGGGCGCCGCCATGGCGAAGGCGGGCGTCCACACCAGCCCGGCCGGCTCGCACGTGCCGATGAGGTTCTTGCACGCGCGGTAGGTCAGCACCCCGCTCGAGCCGATCTCGGTGTCCATCTGCACGTCGACCGGCGTGAAGCAGCTCCGGTCGAGGCCGTCGCGCAGCCCGTCGGCGCTCGCCTTGCCGGGCAGCGGGGACGCCGCGAGGTACACCGCGACCCCCGAGGCCCGCAGCGAGCAGATCGCCTCGCTGAGCGGCGCCACGTCCTGGCCGGGGCGCTGGTCGATGAACGCGAAGTCGACGAAGACCGCGGCCGGCTCGTACACCGCGAGCGCCTCCAGCACCTCGGCGTGGCGCGCGTAGGAGATCGGAAACGACTCGTGCAAGGTGGCGAGGTTCTCCTCCCGGAAGAGGACCACCAGCGTCTTCTGCTGACCGGTCGCGTCGTACGTGTACTTCACGATCGCGTTGACGATGGCCTGCGACCACGGAGTCAGGTGCAGCGAGATGCCGTGGAAGTTGAAGAGCAGCGCGCCGAGCGCGGCGAGGAAGACGAACTGCAC
>DASZJM010000277.1:0-3032 GCA_035948165.1 Candidatus Methylomirabilota bacterium | reverse complement strand
GCGCCTGGTGCGCGCCCCCGGGGAGCTGGCGAGCGCGCTGCGCGCGGCGCGCGCCGAGGCCGGGGCCGCCTTCGGCGACGCCGCGGTCTACATCGAGCGCTACGTGGAGGAGCCGCGCCACATCGAGATCCAGGTGCTGGCGGACGCCCACGGCGGCGTGGTGCACCTGGGCGAGCGCGAGTGCTCGATCCAGCGGCGGCATCAGAAGCTCGTCGAGGAGAGCCCGTCGCCCTTCGTCACGCCGGAGATGCGGCGGCGGATGGGCGAGGCCGCGTGCCGGGTGGCCACCGCGGTCGGCTACGTCAACGCGGGCACGGTGGAGTTCCTGGTCGACCGCGACCGGAACTTCTACTTCCTCGAGATGAACACGCGGCTGCAGGTGGAGCACCCGGTCACCGAGCTCGTCACCGGCCGGGACCTGGTGAAGGACCAGCTCCGGATCGCGGCGGGCGACAAGCTCGGCTTCACCCAGGATGACGTGACGCAGGCCGGGTGGGCCATCGAGTGCCGCATCAACGCGGAGGACCCGTTCGCGTCGTTCATCCCGTCGCCGGGGCTCGTGTCGGGGCTGCGCGCGCCGGGCGGGCCGTGGGTGCGGGACGACACCGGCGTCTACGCGGGCTGCACCATCCCGCGCTTCTACGACACGCTGATGGCGAAGCTGATCGTCTGGGGGCCGGACCGCGACGCGGCCATCGCGCGCATGCGGCGGGCGCTCGGCGAGTACCAGGTGGTGGGCGTGCAGACCACCATCCCGGTCCTCCAGCGCATCGTGGCGCACCCGGACTTCGTGGCCGGCCGCCTCTCCACCGGGTTCATGGAGCGCCTGCTCGCCTCGGATCGTCCAGAAGGCGCGGGCCGTCACCGCAAGGTGGCCCTGATCGCGGCGGCTCTGACCGCGTACGACCGCGCGGGTCGCCAGGCGCCGATCGCCCCGCCGGCCACGCCGAGCGGATGGCGGCAGGCGCTCCGGCCGGACTGGAGGGGCCGGTGAAGTTCGCGGCGGCCCAGCACGGCGGCCAGGTCGTGCCCGTCGAGGTGACGGGCGGCGCGGGGCGGTACACGATCACCCTCGAAGGGGAGACGGTCACGCTCGACGCCCGCCAGACGGTGGAGGGCATCTGGTCCATCCTGCTCGACGGCGCCTCCTACGTGGCGGACGTCACCGAGCAGGACGCGGGCTACGCGGTGGACGTGGAGGGTGAGCGCTACACGATCCGGGTGGAGGAGGAGTCGCGCTACCTCATCCGCACCCGCGGGGCCACCGGGGCCGACCGCGGCCAGGTGCTCAAGGCGCCCATGCCGGGCAAGGTGACGCTGATCGAGGTGACGGTCGGGCAGACGGTGGCGCCCGGCGACGGCCTGATCGTGCTGGAGGCGATGAAGATGGAGAACGAGTTCAAAGCGTCCGTGGCCGGCACCGTGAAGGAGATCCGCGCCCAGGCCGGCCAGGCGGTCAATCCCGGCGACGTGCTGGTGGTGATCGAGTAGTCATGGCGGTCGCCATCGAGTTCACCGGCGTCAACAAATGGTTCGGCGAGCACCACGTGTTGGTCGACGTCGATCTGAAGGTGGACGCGGGCGAGGTCATCGTGGTCTGCGGGCCGTCCGGCTCGGGCAAGAGCACGCTGATCCGCTGCGTGAACCGCCTGGAGCCCGTCCAGAAGGGCCAGATCTCGGTCCACGGCGAGCCCATCACCGGCCACGGGACCAACCTGGTCAAGCTCCGCACCGGAGTGGGGATGGTCTTCCAGTCCTTCAACCTCTTCCCCCACATGACGGTGCTGCAGAACATCATGCTGGCGCCCCGGAAGGTGAAGGGCCTGGGGGTGGCGGAGGCCGAGAAGATCGCCCGCACTCTGCTCGAGCGGGTGCGCATCCCGGACCGGGCCGACTACTATCCGGCCAATCTCTCGGGCGGCCAGCAGCAGCGGGTGGCCATCGCGCGCGCGCTCGCCATGCAGCCGCGCATCATGCTGTTCGACGAGCCCACCTCCGCGCTCGACCCCGAGATGATCAACGAGGTGCTGGACGTCATGACCGATCTCGCCAAGGAAGGCATGACCATGATGGTGGTGACCCACGAGATGGGCTTCGCCCGCCGCGTGGCCAGCCGCGTGGTCTTCATGGACTACGGCAAGATCGTGGAGGTGCAGAAACCGGAGGCCTTCTTCGCCGCGCCGCAGTCCGACCGCGCGAAGGATTTCCTGTCCAAGATCCTGACGCATTGACCCCTCACTCAGGAGGACGTGCATGAGACGACTGATGGGACTGGTGATGGCGCTGGCGGTGCTCGCGGCGGGGATGACCCCGGCGCAGGCCCAGCAGAAGAGCACCCTCGACAAGATCGCCGAGACCGGGACACTGACGGTCGGCACCCGGACCGGATCGCCGCCCTTCGGCTACGTCAACGCCAAGAACGAGTGGGTCGGCTTCTCCATCGACCTCGTCGAGGAGCTGGTCCGCCCCGCCCTCGAGAAGAAGCTCGGCAAGCCGATCAAGGTCGAGAAGAAGGAGAGCACGCCGCCGACCCGCATCCCGCTGCTCTCGTCGGGGGCGGTGGATCTGATCGCCGAGACCATGACCGACACGCGGACCCGGCGCGACAGCGTCGACTTCTCGCTCACCTTCTTCGTCACCGGGGCCCAGTTCCTGGTGAAGAAGGGCAGCCCCATCAAGGGCATCAAGAACATCGACGGCAAGCGCATCGCGGCCCAGCAGGGCTCGACCAATGCGCGGATCATCCGCGAGAAGGCGCCCAAGGCCATCCTGCGCGAGTTCCCGGACCAGCCCGCCGCCTTCCAGGCGCTGGCCCAGGGCCAGGTGGACGCCTACACCAACGACGGCATCCAGCTCGCCGGGCTCAAGGTCAAGTCGCCGAATCCGGCCCTGTGGGACATCGTGGGCGACTTCTACTCCTACGAGCCCTACGGCATGGCGATGCGCAAGGGCGAGTCCGACTTCCGCAACGTGGTCAACTCCGGGCTGATGGACGGCATCGAGTCCGGCAAGTTCTTCGAGATCTACGAGAA
>DASZJM010000276.1:0-7104 GCA_035948165.1 Candidatus Methylomirabilota bacterium | reverse complement strand
CTCGGTGGCGCTGCACTGGGTGACGTTGTACTGTTCCGGGGTCAAACGCTTCTGGAGATCCGGATCGGCGGCGCGCTTGTCGGTAGCCATGGCACCAGAGAGTATACCCTCGAGAGGCAAGTCATGAGCGACGAGATGGGGCTTTCTCCGCGACGAGGGGCTCACGCCGCACCACTCGATCGCGCCGCTCGGCAAGTCGGCCATCGAGGGCGTGGCGGCCGGCACCGTGCACGTCTGCCAGTCGCCGCGCCGTCCCAGGGCTTCGGCCCGCTCGAGAAGGGCCAGACCCCGCCGGCGGTCCACTTCGCCCAGATCAACGAGATGGACGGGTTTTTCCTCACCGGCCGGGCGGCCGACCCCGGCTTCTCCTGGGACAAGCTCAAGGGGAAGCGGGTCCTCGTCGACCACGGGGCCAGCCGCTCGCCATGTTCAAGTACGCCTGCCACAAGCGCGGGCTCGACTTCGCGGCGATCCAGGCGATGAACGTGCCGAGCGACCAGATGGACGCCGCGTTCCGGCGCGGCGAGGGCGACTACATCCACCAGGAGGGGCCCGCGCCGCAGCAGCTCGAGCACGACCGGGTCGGCCGCGTGGTGGCCTCGGTGGGGCAGGCGATCGGCCCGCTCGCGTTCTCGAGCCTGGCCGCCACGCGCGAGTGGCTCCAGACCGACATGGCCCGTCGGTTCATGCGCGCCTACCGGAAGGCGCGGGGGTGGCTTCTGGCCACTCCCGCCGCGGACGTCGCGAAGGCGGAAGTCCCGCTCTTCCCGGAGATCCACCCCGCGGTGCTGACGTCGACGATCGGCTACTACCAGAAGCTCGGGTGCTGGTCCCCGCAGGTGGAGATCACCCGGCCCGCCTTCGAGGTGGCGCTGGACGTCTTCGAGTACTCGAAGCTCATCACCAAGCGCCACCGTTACGAGGATGTGGTGGCGCCGCCGCCCGCGGGCTAGGCCGCCCCGCGCCTACCGGTTGCCGGTCGGCAGCTGCTCGAAGGGCAGGTCGCGGTCGACGCGCACGTCCTGGGGCAGGCCGAGCACGCGCTCCGCGATGATGTTGCGCAGGATCTCGTCGGTGCCCGCCGCGATGCGCCCGCCCGGCGACGTGAGCAGCGACTCCTGGAAGGCGGCCCGCAGCGGCGCCACGTCCTTGTCCATCACCACCCCGCCCATGTCGAGCAGATCCATCGCGAACGAGGCGATCTCCTGGGCCTTGGGGGCGTTGACGAGCTTGCCGATGGAGTTCTCGGGCCCGGGCGTCTCCCCGCGCGAGAGCGCGGTCATGGTGCGGAAGCGGGTGAGCCGGACTCCCTGGGTCTTCACGTAGAGATCGGCGAGCCGCTCGCGCACCGCCGCGTTCGCGATGGCGGGGCCGTCCTCGAGCGCGGTGACCCGCGCGAGGCCGAAGATCTCCTCGAAGTCGGGCCCGCGCAGGTCGCCGGAGGTGAGGCGCTCGTTCATCAGCGTGGTGATCGCCACGCCCCAGCCCGCGCCCACCGCGCCGAGCCGCTGGTGGTCCGGAATGCGAAGGTCGGTGAAGTACACCTCGTTGAAGTGGGACGCGCCCGAGATCTGCTTGATGCGCCGGGTCTCGATGCCGGGCGCCTTCATGTCGAGGAAGAAGAAGGTGAGGCCCTTGTGCTTGGCCGCCTTGGGATCGCTGCGCGCGACCAGGATGGCGCGGTCGGCCCAGTGGGCGCCCGAGGTCCAGATCTTCTGGCCGTTGATCACCCAGTCGTCGCCGTCGCGCTGCGCCCGGGTGCGGAGCCCGGCCAGGTCGGAGCCCGCGCCCGGCTCGGAGAAGAGCTGGCACCACACCTCGTCGCCGCGGAGGGCGGCGGGGGCGAAGCGCCGCTTCTGCTCCTCGGTGCCGTACGCGAAGAGGGTCGGCATGCACATGCCGAGGCCGATCTCGAAGTAGCCCCGGGGCACCAGGTACTTGGACTCCTCCTGCGCGTAGATCACCTGGTAGATCGGCGGCAGCGCGCGCCCGCCCCACTCGGCGGGCCAGTGGAGGGCCGCGAACCCCGCGTCCGCCTTCTTCGCCTGGAAGGCCTTGGCCCGCTCGAGCCCGTCCCAGCCCTCGCGGCCGTGGTAGCGGCTCTGCCAGGTCTCGAACGCGCCGCTCTTGGGCTCGGCGTGGGCGGCCAGCCACCCGCGCGCCTCCGCGCGGAACGCCGCTTCCTCTCGCGTGTCGTCGAAGTCCACGGTGCGCTCCTAGGCGGCGCCCGCCTCGAGGCGGGCCACCAAGAGATCCTTCCAGCGACGGGCGCTGCCCAGCATGAGGCCGGTGAGCTTGGCGCGCCGGTAGTGCAGGTGGCAGTCGAACTCCCAGGTGAAGCCCATGCCGCCGTGGATCTGGATGTTCTCCTTGGCGGCCTGGTAGTACGCCTCGCTCGCGGCCACCCGCGCGGCCGCGGCGGCCACCGGCAGCTCGGGGGCGTCCTTGGTCAGCGCCCACGCGCCGTAGTAGGCGTTCGAGCGGGCCAGCTCCACGCCCACGTACATGTCGGCCAGCTTGTGCTTGATCGCCTGGAACGAGGCGATCTGCCGCCCGAACGCGAAGCGGCCGAGCGCGTACTCGCGCGCCATCTCGAGCGAGGCCTGCGCGCCGCCGATCTGCTCGAAGGCCACCAGCACCGCGGCCCGGTCCAGGAGCCGCTCGGCGAGCGGCCAGCCCTGGCCGGCGGCGCCCAGGAGCTCGCCGGGCGCGCCGTCGAGCGCCATGCGGGCGTGCGAGCGCGTCGGGTCCACGGTGGCGACCGCGGCGCGCGTGACGCCCGGCCCCTTCAGGTCGACGAGGAAGAGGCTCGCGCGGCCCGCTCCCTCGGAGGCGAGGACGATCGCGAAGTCCGCCACGTCGCCGTCGGCCACCGGCACCTTGACGCCGGTCAGGCGGCCGGCGTCGGCGCGGGTGGCGAGGTTGGCGGGGGTGGCCACCTGCGGGCCCTCGGCCAGTGCTAAGCAGCCGATGGCGTCCCCTTGCGCGATGCGCGGCAGCCAGCGCTTCCGCTGCGCGTCGCTGCCCGCGAGCAGCAGCGCCTCGGCGGCCAGGTAGATCGTCGACGCGAACGGGGTAGGGGCGAGGCTCCGCCCCAGCTCCTCGGCGATGACGCAGAGCTCGAGGTGCCCGAATCCAGCGCCGCCGAGCGGCTCCGGGATCGCGGTGCCCATCCAGCCCATCTCGCCCATGCCGCGCCAGAGCTCCGCGTCGTAGGGCGCGGCGCCCTCGAGGATGCGGCGGACGCGGGTGGACGAGGCGTGCTCGCCGAGGAACTTCCGCGCCTGCTCGCGTAGGGCCTTCTGATCGGCCGAGAAGTCGAAGTTCACGGCCGGATCATACGGCATCCTCGGAAGACACACCAGCGGGGGAAGACACACCAGCGGGCCCCCTTTTGGGCTTGCGCCGTCGTCGGCGCTCCGGGAGACTACCGGCGCGGGACATCGACGGCCGTCGAGGCCGAGGAGGCGCGCCATGGATGCGAAGGCGTTCGAGGCCGGACTGACCAGGGACGGGTACCAGCGGATCGAGACCAAGGAGCTTCCGCGGGACTACCGGGCCGCGAGCCACGCGCACGATTTCGACGTCCGCGCGCTGGTCCTGGCCGGCGAGATCACGCTCACCTGGAACGGGGGCTCGCGGTCGTTCGCGGCCGGCGAGGAGTTCACGATGGACGCGGGCTGCGCGCACGCGGAGGCGGTGGGGCCCGACGGGGTGCGGTATCTCGTCGGCCGGCGTGGTCACTGAGAGATCCCGGGGGAGAGATCCCGGGCCGAACACGGAGGCGACGATGCGAGCGACCGCGGCGGTGCTCTACGAGGCGAAGAAGCCGGTGGTGGTGGAGGAGGTGGAGGTGCTGGAGCCGGGTGCGCACGAGGTGCTCGTGCGGTGGGTCGCCAACGGGGTCTGCCACAGCGACCTGCACGTGGTCACCGGCGACTACCCGCACCCGATGCCGGTGATCCTGGGCCACGAGGCGGCGGGGGTGGTGGAGAAGATCGGCCCCGGGGTCGAGACGGTGGCGGTGGGCGATCACGTCTGCTCGAGCTACATCCCGTCGTGCGGCCGGTGCGCCTACTGCATCGGCGGGCTCCCCACCATGTGCGCGCTCCGCGACAAGCCGCGCTGGTTCATGCACGACGGCACCACGCGCTTCCGCCGGAACGGCCAGCCGCTCCACCACTTCCTGCAGGTCGCGGGCTACGCGACCCACGCGGTGCTGCCCGAGCCGAGCGTGATCCCGATCCGCGCCGACGCGCCGCTCGACGTGGTGTGCCTGGTGAGCTGCGGGGTGCTCGCGGGCGCCGGCCCGGTGTTCAACCGGGCCAAGGTGCCGCCGGGGGCGAGCGTGGCGGTGTGGGGCGCGGGCGGGGTCGGGCTCAACACGATCCAGGCCGCCCGCATGGTGGGCGCGGGCAAGATCATCGCGGTGGACGTGATGCGCCAGAAGCTCGCCTGGGCCGAGGAGTTCGGGGCCACCCACACGGTGGACGCGTCCCGCGAGGATCCGGTCGCGGCGGTGCAGCGGATCAGCGGCACCGGCGGAGCGGACTTCACGTTCGAGGTGGTGGGCACGCAGCAGACCATCGAGCAGGCGGTGCTGGCCACCCACCGGGGCGGCACCTGCGTGATCGTGGGCGTCTCCCCGGCGGGGACGCGCATCTCGCTCGACCCGTCGCTGTTCCTGCAGCAGCGCGTCCTCACCGGCACCTCGTTCGGCGGGGGCCGCCAGCGCACCGACGTGCCGATGCTGATCGACCTCTACATGGCCGGACAGTACAAGCTCGACGAGCTGATCAGCCGGCGCCTGCCGCTCTCCGAGCTGAACGAGGGCTTCGACCTCATGCTGCAGGGCGAGGTGAAGCGGAGCGTGATCGTCTACTAGCGGGGGTCGATCGGCGTCGGCATCGGCGCGGCCGCTTCCACCGCGGCGGCCGCGTCGAGACAGAGATCCTCGCGGTAGCGGCCGGCGGTGATCTGCACCCCGGTGGGCAGGCCGTCCACCACGCCGGTCGGCACCGAGATCGACGGCAGCCCGAGCACCGGCACCGCGAGCTGCATGATCTGGGCGTCCATGAGCCGGCGCGTGGTCGCGGCGTCCACCAGGTCGAGGCCCACCGCGAACGGCGGCTCGTTGGAGACCGGGGTGACCACCAGCGGGCGCTCGAGGAGGAAGAGCTCCCAGAGGCGCAGCAGGCGATCGCGCTCGGCGAGCGCGTCGAGCACGAAGCGCGGGTCGCGCGCGGGATGGAGCTCGCGCCAGAAGCCGAGCGCCCGCTGGATGCCCTCGTCGCCGTACTGCTGCACCGCCGGCTCCAGCGCGGCGATCGCGTCGTCCATCGCGATGGCGGTCCAGAGGTCCGCGACCTCACCGAGCTCGGGCGGGTCGATCTCCTCCACCGCGTAGCCGGCCGCCTCGAGCGCGCGGCCGGCCCGGCGGACCGAGTCCGCGACGACCGGGGCGACTCCGCCGCGCCCGGCCGGGTCGACCACGAGCGCCACGCGGATCGGCCGCTTCGGGGCCGGGCCCTCGAGCGGCACGTCGGCGCAGCGCGGGTCGTGGGGATCGGGCCCCGCCATCGCGGTGAGGGCCGCGCGCGCGTCGCGCACGCGACGGGTGAGCGGCCCCTGGACCGCCATGAGCTGGGCGGAGATCGGGCGCGGCGCGGTGGCCGCGGTGAAGTTGAAGGCGGGCACGCGCCCGTAGCTCACCCGGAGCCCCACCAGCCCGCAGCAGTAGGCGGGATAGCGCACCGAGCCCGCGATGTCGTTGCCGTGGGCGATCGCCCCGATGCCGCTGGCGGTGGCCGCGGCGGCGCCGCCGCTCGAGCCGCCGGGCGTGCGGCCGGCGTCCCACGGGTTGCGGGTCGCGCCGTGGAGCGCGTTGTCGGTGAACCAGCGCATCGAGAAGGTCGGGGTGTTGGTGCGGCCGATCACGATGCCGCCCGCGCGCCGCAGGTTGGCGACCACCGGATTGTCGCGCGTCGCCATCGCGTTCTTGAACGCGACCACCCCGTTGTCGGTCGGGGAGCCGGCCATGTCCACGTTCACCTTGATCGTGATCGGCACCCCGTGGAGCGCGCCCACCGGGCCGCCGCGGGCCAGCGCCTGGTCGGCCGCGGTGGCCTCCGCGAGGGCCGACTCGTGGAGCGGGCGCACCACCGCGTTGAGCGCGGGGTTCACCGCGTCGAGCCGCGCCAGGGCGGCCTCGATCGCCTCGCGGCAGGAGGCCTTGCGCTCGCGGATGAGGGCGGCCAGCGCGACCGCGTCGAGCCGCCAGAGCTCGGAGGCTATGCCCGCACCTCGTAGCGGACGTAGTCGTGCTCGCAGGGCGGCCCGACCGCGACTTCCATGGAGCCGGCCTCGAGGTCCGAGATGATCGAGGCGAAGCTGTACGAGACCCGCTCGCCCGGGTGCGCGCAGATCGAGTGGGGGCGATTGCCGTGGTCGCGCAGCACCGTCTTGAGGGTGGTCGCGTCGAGCCGCCCGCGGTGGGCCTCCATCAGGGCCGCGATGCGCTCCTGGCGGCAGGTCGAGTTGTGCAGCTCGTCCGGGGTGGCGGTCTCGTGGCACGCCATGCCTGGCACCACGTGGTGGTTGGCGTGCACGAGGCAGCCGTCGCCCCACACGAGCCCGTGCTCCTGCGCGGTGGTCTCGATGTCGACCATGGCGCCGGCCCGGTCGGCCAGCAGCAGGTTGCGCGAGGAGGCCCGCCGCGGCGTGAGGACCGCATCCACCGCCGCCTTGAGGGTCGGCTGCTCGAGGGCCAGGCGCGTCAGCAGGTAGCGCGGGAAGCCGGTGCGCCACCCGCCCGAGCGCAGGAAGTTGGCGTCGGCGGAGAGGCCCTCGCTGCTCATGCCGAGGTAGCTGATCTGCCCGGCGGGCACCAGCATCGTCACCGCGGGCTTGCCGCCCACCGCGAAGGTGAGCACCGCGCTGAACGCCTCGATGCCGCCGGCGAGGTCCGCGTTCTGCCCCGCGAAGGTCCCGCCGGTGCGGGTGTAGGGCCCGGAGACCGCGAAGCTCGTGCACTCGAGGTCCACCGTGCCGAAGCGGGCCACGTGCGCGACCTCCTGGCGCACCTGGAGCAGGAGCGCCTCCGCC
>DASZJM010000275.1:0-8168 GCA_035948165.1 Candidatus Methylomirabilota bacterium | reverse complement strand
GATGCGGGTCACCGACGAGGAGACCGTCCAGATCGTCGAGATGGTGCTGGTCGGCAAGATCAACAAGGAGATCGTGGGCCTGATCAACCTGCACGGGGGCCGCGCGGTCGGGCTCTCCGGCAAGGACGCGAGCCTCCTGCGAGCCCGCAAGCGGCTGCACCGGATGCCGGACGGGACCTCGGCGGACATCGGCCTGGTCGGCGAGGTGGAGGCGGTGAATCCCGAGCCGATCCGGCTGCTCGAGGAGAACGGCTTCATCCCGGTGATCGCGCCGGTCGGGGTGGGAGAGGCGGGCGAGACCTACAACATCAACGCGGACCTGGTGGCGGGCGACGTGGCCGCCGCGCTCTTCGCGGAGAAGCTGATCCACCTGACCGACGTGACCGGCATCAACGGTGAGGACGGCCGACTGGTCTCGACCCTCACCAAGCGGGACGCGGAGCGGCTGATCAAGGCGGGCGTCATCGACGGGGGGATGCTCCCCAAGGTCGAGTCCTCGCTGCGGGCGCTCACCGGCGGGGCCCAGAAGGCCCACATCATCGACGGCCGCGTCCCCCACGCGATTCTGCTCGAGGTGCTGACCAAGGAAGGGATCGGTACCGAGATAGTCTTGTGAGCCGCAGCCGTGGCTCGGCGAGGTGAGCCGAAGGCGAGCCGAGCGGATATGAAATCGAGGCGAACGCATTGAAAGTGGGGTCACGGCAGACATGACGGACACGAAGACGTTGATCGAGTGGGCGGACAAGCACCTGATGTACACCGCCAAGCGCGCCCCGGTGGCCCTGGTGCGCGGCGAGGGCGTCCGGGTGTGGGACAGTGACGGCAAGGAGTACCTCGACTTCACCGGCGGCATCGCGGTGACCGCGCTCGGCCACAGCCATCCGAAGGTGGTGGGGACCATGCGCGAGCAGGCCGCGACCCTGCTCCACGTGTCCAACCTCTTCTACATCCCCCAGCAGACCCAGCTCGCCAAGCTGCTCTGCGATCACTCGTTCGCGGATCGGGTGTTCTTCTCCAACTCGGGCGCGGAGGCCAACGAGTCCGCGATCAAGCTCGCGCGCAAGTGGGCCAAGGAGCACGGGGCCAGCGACCGCGGCGACATCATCACGATGCGGGGCGGCTTCCACGGCCGCACGCTCGCCACCGTGACCGCCACCGCGCAGGAGAAGTACCACCACGGCTTCGAGCCGCTGCCGGGCGGGTTCAAGTACGTGCCGTTCAACGACCTGCGCGCGGTGGAGCGGGCCATCGACAGCCACACCGCGGCGGTGATGGTCGAGCCGATCCAGGGCGAGGGCGGGATCAACATCCCGGACGACGGCTATCTCCCGGGTCTCCGCAAGCTCTGCGACGAGGCCGGCATCCTCCTGGTGCTGGACGAGATCCAGACCGGCATGGGCCGCACCGGTCGGCTCTGGGGCTACGAGCACTCCGGGATCGAGCCCGATATCATGACCCTGGCCAAGGCCCTCGCCAACGGGGTGCCGATCGGGGCGACCCTCGCCACCGAGAGCGTGGCGTCCGCCTTCACCCCCGGCACCCACGGCTCCACCTTCGGCGGCAATCCCTTCGCCACCGCGGTCGGCGTGACCGTCTTCGCCACCTTGATGGAGGAGCGCCTGCCCGAGCGGGCCGTCGCCATGGGCCGCGTGTTGCGCGAGCAGCTCGAGGCGCTGCGTGCGCGGCACCCGAAGGCGGCCACCGCGGTGCGCGGCCGGGGCCTCCTGGTCGGCATGGACCTGGTGCCGCCGGTGGGCGAGGTGATCGGGGCGTGCCGCGAGCGCGGGCTGCTGGCCCTGAGCGCGGGCGACAACACGCTGCGGCTCGCGCCGCCGCTCGTGGTGGACGAGGCCGCCATCCGTCGCGCGGTCGAGATCATCGACCAGGCCCTGGCCGGCTTCGTGAAGTGAAGCACTTCCTGTCGATCCGCGACCTGGCCCGGGAGGACCTCCCGCGTCTCTTCGCGCTGATGGCCGAGCTCAAGTCGAAGACCAAGGCCCGCGACCGCTCGACCCCGCTGCCCGGCCGCACCATGGCCCTGATCTTCGAGAAGCCGTCGCTGCGCACCCGGGTGACCTTCGAGGTCGCGATGGTCCAGCTCGGCGGCGCCGCGGTCTACCTGGCCGCCCAGGAGATCGGCATGGGGAAGCGGGAGTCGGTGCCCGACGTGGCCCGCAACCTCTCGCGCTGGGTGGACGTGGTGGCGGCCCGGGTGTTCTCGCACCGGACGCTCGAGCAGCTCGCCGCCAACGCCACCATCCCGGTGATCAACGGGCTCTCCGACCTCGAGCACCCCTGCCAGGCGATGGCCGACTTCTTCACGCTCTGGGAGCGCGGGGTGGACCTGGCCAAGCTGCGACTGGCCTGGGTGGGCGACGGCAACAACGTCTGCAACTCGCTCCTGCTGCTGGGCTCGATGCTCGGCACCAGCGCAGTGGTAGCGACCCCGCCGGGCTACGAGCCGGACGCGCGCGTGCTAGAGGCGTGCCGCGAGCTCGGCGGGCGGGTGCGTCTCACCACCGAGGCGCGCGACGCGATGGAAGACGCCGACGTGGTCTACACCGACACGTGGATCAGCATGGGCCAGGAGGGCGACCGCGAGCAGCGGCTGGAAGCCTTCCAGCGCTACCAGCTCAACGATCGGCTCCTCGGCTTCGCGCCCGGCGACGCGCTCGTCATGCACTGCCTGCCCGCCCATCGCGGGGAGGAGATCACCGACGCGGTGCTCGACGGCCCGCGCAGCCTGATCCTGGAGCAGGCCGAGAACCGTCTGCACGCCCAGAAGGCCATCATCCTCAACCTGCTGGGCGGGGACTGATCGTGTCCGAGACGGTCGGGCCCAAGACGGTGAAGAAAGTCGTGCTCGCGTACTCGGGGGGCCTCGACACCTCGGTCATCCTCCGCTGGCTCATCGAGACCTACCGCTGCGAGGTCGTCGCCTACTGCGCGGACCTCGGCCAGGGCGAGGAGCTGATCCCGGTGAAGGAGAAGGCCCTCCGCACCGGCGCCTCGACGGTGCACATCGTCGACCTCCGAGAAGAGTTCGTCCGGGACTTCGTCTTCCCGATGCTGCGGGCCAACGCGGTCTACGAGGGCACCTACCTGATGGGCACCTCGATCGCGCGCCCCCTGATCGCCAAGGCCCAGGTGGACGTGGCCCGGAAGGAGTCGGCGGACTCGGTGAGCCACGGGGCCACCGGCAAGGGCAACGACCAGGTGCGCTTCGAGCTGACCTACGCGGCGCTGGCCCCCGAGCTGACCGTGATCGCGCCGTGGCGCGAGTGGGACCTGAACTCCCGCACCGCCCTCATGGAGTTCGCGCGGCGCCACGACATCCCGGTGCCGGTGACCGCGGAGCGCCCCTACTCGACCGACCGCAATCTCTTCCACATCTCGTTCGAGGGCGGCATCCTCGAGGATCCGTGGAACGAGCCCCCGCCCAAGATGTTCCTGCTCACCAACTCGCTGGAGTCGGCGCCCGACGTGCCGGTCTACGTGGAGCTGGAGTACGAGGCGGGCAACCCAGTGGCGGTGGACGGGCGACGGCTCTCGCCCGCCGCGCTGCTCGAGACGGTCAACCGGCTGGGCGGCGAGCACGGCATCGGCCGGGTCGACCTCGTCGAGAACCGCTTCGTGGGCATGAAGTCGCGCGGGGTCTACGAGACGCCGGGCGGCACCATCCTGCACGCGGCGCACCGGGCGCTCGAGTCGATCACCCTCGATCGCGAGGTGCTGCACCTGCGCGACTCGCTCGTGCCGCGCTACGCGGAGATGATCTACTACGGCTTCTGGTTCAGCCCGGAGCGCGAGGCGGTGCAGGGTCTCATCGACGCCGTGCAGCGCGACGTCACCGGCACCGTGCGGCTCAAGCTCTACAAGGGCACGGTGACGGTGGCGGGCCGGAAGTCGCCGCGCTCCCTCTATCGCACCGACTTCGTCACCTTCGAGGCGGACCAGGTCTACCGCCAGCGCGACGCCGAGGGCTTCATCAACCTGAACGCGCTCCGGCTGAAGATCCGGGCCCTGCGGGACCGCGCCCGGTAGGCGGCCGCGCACTCTCCCGATGCGGGTGCACGTGGCGCTGAGCCCGTCCGAGTTCGCCGACGCGCCGGTCTCCGGCCGCGCGGTCCTGGCCGTCGACGTCCTGCGCGCGACCAGCGCGGCGGTCGCCGCCTGCGAGGCGGGCTGCCGCCGGGTGGTGCCGGTGCCCGACGAGGCGGCGGCGGAGGCGCTCCGCGGGACCGACGGGGTGGTGCTGGCGGGCGAGCGCGGCGGGCACGCGATCCCCGGCTTCGACCTCGGCAACTCGCCCGACGAGTTCACCCGCGCGCGCGTCGAGGGGCGGACCGTGGTCCTCACCACCACCAACGGCACCGCGGCCATGATGCGGGCCGCCGCCGGCGCGGCGGCCGCCCTCGTCGCCCTGACCAACGTGAGCGCGGCCGCGGCCTGGGCCCGGAACCAGCGGCGCGACGTGACCGTGCTCTGCGCGGGCGACAACGGCGCGTTCTCGCTGGAGGACGCGGTGTGCGCCGGGCTGTTTGTCTTGCGCCTCGGCGACGCAGAGCCCGGCGCCGAGCTGTCGGGAGGCGCGGTGGCCGCGCGGGCGCTCGGGCTCCACTACGCGGGCCACCTACGGCGACTGGCCACCGACTCGCCGTGGGCCCGACGGCTCGCCCATCAGGCGCGCGAGGTGGACCTGGCCGCGTGCCTGCGCCAAGACGTGAGCACGGTGGTGCCGGTCTTCGCGGCGGGGGGATTCGCGGCGGTGCCCGCCGAGCGGGCGGGGCTCGCCGCGGGTGCGGCCGGTCGCGACGGGGCGGGGGCGGGCGCGTGAACCTGCCGATCGCCCTCACCCTGTTCCGCATCGTCCTCGTCCCGCCGATCATGGTCTTTCTGATCTCGTCGTCGCGGGTGAGCGTGCTCATCGCCGCGGTCATCTTCATCGCGGCCTCGGTGACCGACTGGCTCGACGGCCTCATGGCGCGCCGGTGGAACCAGGTCACCAAGCTCGGGACGCTGCTCGACCCGGTGGCCGACAAGCTGCTGGTGGCCGCCGCGCTCGTGTCGCTCGTCCACGTGGACATGCTCGCGGCCTGGATGGCGGTGGTGATCATCGGCCGGGAGCTGGCCGTCACCGGCCTGCGCGCGGTGGCGCTCTCGATGGGCACGGTGGTGCCGGCCTCCTCGCTCGGCAAGTCCAAGACCGTCTCCCAGTACGTGGCGATCACCCTGCTGATCCTCGAGAAGGGCGTCTCGCCCGAGCTCGACGTGTTCCACCTCGTCTCCCGCGCCGCCCTCTGGGCCGCGCTGGCCCTCACGGTGGTCTCGGGCGCCGACTACTTCTATCGCTTCTTCCTGCACACGAACCCCAAGGACCTGGTCCGGGACCGCGAGCGGTGGCCCTGACCGTTCTCGGGATCCTCGCCGCCTACCTGATCGGGGCGATCCCGGTCGGCTTCCTGGTGGCGCGCGCCGCGGGCAGCGCCGACATTCGCCGGGCGGGCAGCGGCAGCATCGGGGCGACCAATGTGCTGCGAACGCTCGGGGTCCTCCCCGCGGTCCTCACCCTGGTCGGCGACATCGTGAAGGGCTACCTCGCGGTGACCGCGGCCCGCGCGATCGGGACCGAGGCCTGGGCCGCGGCGGCGGGCGCGGTAGCCGCGGTCACGGGCAACTGCTGGCCGGTCTTCCTCGCGTTCCGCGGGGGCAAGGGCGTGGCCACCGGCCTCGGTGCCTTCCTCGCCCTGATCCCCTGGGCGATCGCACCGGCGGCGGCGCTCTGGATCGTAGTGACCGCGATCTCGCGCTACGTCTCGCTCGCCTCCATCGTGGCCTGCGTGAGCCTCCCGGTGAGCGCGGCGCTGCTCGGGTATCCGCGTCACACGGTGATCGCGGCGGTGGTGACCGCGGCGGTCATCATCTGGCGCCACCGCAAGAACATCGCGCGCCTGGCCAGCGGCTCCGAGAGCCGGCTGGGCGAGCGCGCCCGGACCGCGTGAGCCCCAGAGACGGCGGCGACGACGCGCGCGCTCCGGTGGCGGTGGTCGGCGCCGGGAGCTGGGGCACCGCGCTCGCGATCCACCTGGGCCGGGTGGGGGCGCCGGTGCGGCTCTGGGCGCGCGATCCCGTGCTGGCCCAGGCGGTGCGGACCGCGCGCGAGAACGCGCGCTATCTCCCCGGGCTCGCTCTGCCCGACGCGGTCACCGTCACCGCGGAGGCGGGCGCGGCCCTCGGCGGCGCCGCGACCGTGCTGATCGCGGTGCCGTCGCACTTCGTCGAGCCGGTGCTGACGCGGGTGGGCGAGCACGTGCCGCCGCGCGCGGTGCTGGTGTCGGCGACCAAGGGGCTCGAGCCCCGGCGGGGCCTTCGGATCTCGCAGCTGCTGGCCGATCGCCTCCCCGGCCGCGCGGTCGCGGTGCTCTCCGGGCCGTCGTTCGCGCGCGAGGTGGGGCAGGGGCGGCCGGCGGCCCTGGTGGTCGCGTGCACGGACGAGGGGGTCGCGGCCGATCTCCAGCGCGCGCTGGCCGGTCCGGCCCTGCGGCTCTACACCAACCGCGACGTGCTGGGCGTGGAGCTGGGCGGTGCCCTCAAGAACGTGATGGCCATCGCGACCGGGCTCGTCGACGGGCTCGGGCTCGGCGAGAACGCGCGTGCGGCCTTGATCACCCGCGGGCTGGCCGAGATCGTCCGGCTCGGCACCGCCGCGGGCGCGCAGCCCACCACCTTCGCGGGCCTGGCCGGCCTGGGCGACCTGGTGCTGACCTGTACCGGCAGCCAGAGCCGCAACCACGCCCTCGGCCGCGAGATCGCTCGCGGGCGCCCGCTCGGCGCGATCGAGGCGGACACCCCGATGGTGGCGGAGGGCGTGCGCACCGTGTCCTCGGTGCTGCGCATGGCGCGCGAGTCGGGCGTGACGATGCCGATCTGCGAGGAGGTGGCCGCGGTGCTCTTCGAGGCCAAGCCAGTGGCGGACGCCCTGGCGTCGCTCCTGGCCCGCGAGCCCCGGCCGGAGGAGGAGCGGGTGCCCCATGCCTGAGCTGCGACGCGATCCGGTGGTCGGGCGCTGGGTGATCATCTCGACCGAGCGCGCGCGCCGGCCCTCCGACTTCGCGCCCCGCCCGCGCCCGCGCAAGGGCGGTCCCTGCGTGTTCTGCGGCGGGCAGGAGCGGCAGACCCCCGAGGAAGTCTGGGCCCTCCGCCCGGGGCGCGGCGAGCCCAACACCCCGGGCTGGCTCCTGCGGGTCGTGCCCAACAAGTTCCCCGCGCTGCGGATCGAGGGCGAGCTCGAGCCGACCGGCGAGGGGCTCTACGACCGGATGAACGGGGTCGGTGCGCACGAGGTGGTGATCGAATCGCCCGACCACGACGCGGTGATCGAGGGGCTGCCGGTGTCCCACCTCGGCGAGGTCTTCCGCGCCTACCGCGACCGCATCGTGGACCTGGCCAAGGATCCGCGGCTCGAGTACGTGATGGTCTTCAAGAACCACGGCGACCTGGCCGGGGCCTCGCTCGAGCACACCCATTCTCAGCTCATCGCCACGCCGGTCGTGCCCCTGATGGTGGAGGAGGAGCTCGCCGGGGCGCTGCAGCACCTGCGGATCAAGAAGCGGTGCATCTGGTGCGACATCATCCGGCAGGAGCGCCAGGAGGGCGGGCGCCTGATCGCCGACGAGGGGGGCTTCGTGGCCCTGGCCCCGTTCGCGCCCCGCTTCCCGTTCGAGACCTGGATCCTGCCCGCGGTCCACCGCTCGCGCTTCGAGGAGACCCCGGCGGGGGACTTCACGGGGCTGGCCGCGGTGGTCAAGCGAGTGCTCGGGCGCATGAGCGGGTTCCTCGAGGACCCTCCGTACAACTTCATGCTCCACAGCGCGCCCCTGCGGACGCCGGCCCTGGACCACTTCCACTGGCATCTCGAGATCATCCCGAAGCTGACTCGGGTTGCGGGGTTCGAGTGGGGGACGGGGTTCTTCATCAATCCGACGCCCCCTGAAGAAGCGGCGAAATATCTGCGCGGCTAGAGGCCGGATTGGCCGTAAGTTGACACAACGCAAGGCTTTTGTTAGAGTCCGTAGCGGTTCTGTGACACGGGGGTTTTGCGGGAATAGCTCAGTGGTAGAGCACAACCTTGCCAAGGTTGGGGTCGCGGGTTCGAATCCCGTTTCCCG
>DASZJM010000274.1:0-1604 GCA_035948165.1 Candidatus Methylomirabilota bacterium | reverse complement strand
GCGACGTGGACGCGCCCGGGCTCGAGCGCGTGGTGGCCCGCATCGTGGGCCAAGGCGGTCGGGCGACCGGCGTGGTCGGCGACGTGACCGAGGAGGAGCCGGCCGCGCGGCTGATCGCCTCCGCGGTCGAGCGCGGCGGGCACCTCGACATCCTGGTCAACAACGTGGGGGGCAGCCGCAACGCGCGCATCTGGGACATGTCGGTCGCGGACTGGGATTTCACCCTGCGCCTCAACCTGCGCTCGACGTTCCTCTGCACCCGCGCCGCGGTGCCGCACATGATGAAGCGGCGCTACGGCCGCATCGTCTGCATCTCGTCGGGCGCGCGCGAGGGAACCCCGTGGACCGCCTACTACCAGGGCGGCTCCGCCTACTCGGCGGCCAAGGCGGGCGTGCACGGCTTCATCCGCGACGTCGCGCTGGAGCTGGCCGAGCATGGCATCAACGTCAACGCGGTGGCGCCGGGCCCCATCGCCACCGAGCGGGTGGGCGAGGCGCTGCGCCAACTCGACGAGACGGTGGAGTACAGCCCCACCCGGATGACGCCGCTCCGCCGCCTCGGGCGTCCGGAGGAAGTGGCCGACGCGGTCCTGTTCCTGGCCTCGGACGAGGCCACCTACATCACTGGACACACCCTCGCCGTCACCGGCGGGCGCTAGGGGAGGCCGCCGATAAAGGCCCAGTCTGCGGGAGTGCGGCGCCCTTGGCGGCACGCTCAACGTACAGGGAGTACGCTTCGCGTGCCGCCTTCGGGCGCCGCCTCGCAGCTGGACCTTTCGGCGGCCTCCTACGAGGAGGAGCATTTTATGACCAAGGCCGAGCTGATGCAGAAGGTGCAGGCGACGATCGATCGGCGGGGCGACGAGATCATCGCGCTGGGCGAGACGATCCGGCGGCAACCCGAGCTCGGGTTCAAGGAGTTCAAGACCGCCAAGCTGGTGGCCCAGACCTTCGAGCGCATGGGGCTCACCCCGCGCACCGGGCTGGCCCTCACCGGCGTCCGCGCCGACGTGGCGGGCCGCGCCGGCGACGGCCCGACCCTCGCGCTCTTCGGCGAGCTCGACGGCCTCGTGGTTGTCGGGCACCCGGTCGCCGATCCGGAGACCGGGGCCGCGCACGCCTGCGGGCACAACGCGCAGGTCGCGGGCATGCTCGGCGCGGCGATGGCCCTGCTCGAGGCGGGCGCCTTCGACCACCTGGCCGGCCGGGTCGCCTTCGTGGGCGTGCCCGCGGAGGAGTACGGCGACGTGGAGTGGCGGGTGGCCCAGCGTGACGCGGGCCGCCTCGAGTTCATGGGCGGCAAGCCGGAGATGTTGCGCCTCGGCCACCTCGACGACGTGGACATGGGCATGATGATCCACGCCACCCCGCGCCGCGAGGAGGGCAAGCTCGCGGTGCCCATGTCCAACAACGGCTGCGTGGTGAAGACAGTACGCTACGTGGGCCGCGCCTCTCACGCGGGCGGCGCGCCGCACCTCGGGGTCAACGCGCTCTACGCGGCCAACATCGGGCTCATGGCAATCAACGCCCTGCGCGAGACCTTCCGGGACGAGGACACCATCCGGGTGCACCCGATCATCACCCACGGCGGCAGCCAGGTGAAC
>DASZJM010000273.1:0-5106 GCA_035948165.1 Candidatus Methylomirabilota bacterium | reverse complement strand
CCGCAGCGCGAGCGGATCCTCCGCGCGCTGCCGCTCAAGCGCTACACCGACCACACCGTTACGAGTCTCGCCGCGCTGCGCGCCACGCTCGACGAGGTGCGCCAGACCGGGCTCTGCGTCAACCTCGACGAGCTGGCGGTGGGCGCGGCCGGGATCGCGGCCCCGATCTTCGACCGCGACGGCGCGGTGGCGGGCGCCTGCGCTATCGGCGGGCCCACCGACCGCGTGCGTCCGCGGCTCCGCGCCCTCGCCGCGGAGGTGCGGGCGTCCGCGCGCGCCATCTCCGCGCGGCTCGGGCATCGGCCGGCCATCTCCGGAAGGGACCAGCCATGATCACCAAGTTCGCCACCGTCTATCCCGGCCACATCGACCTGCCCGACATGGGCCAGCAGGCCACCCCGGCCAACGAGCGGCGCTACTCGAACGAGACGCTGGCCGCCGTGTTCGAGAAGACCGAGGACGTGGCGCGGGTAATGGACGAGTGCGGCTACGACGCGCTCTGGCTGGCCGAGCATCACTTCCAGCACGAGGGCTACGAGTGCCTGCCCAATCTCCTGATGCTCGCGGTGCACCTGGCCCACGTGACGCGGCGACTGCGGATCGGCTGCGGCTTCAACATCGCGCCGATGTGGCACCCCCTGCGGCTGGCCGAGGACTTCGCCACCGCGGACATCCTCACCCGCGGCCGCACCATCTTCGGCGTGGGCCGTGGCTATCACAGTCGAGAGGTCGAGACCTTCGGGGCGCCCATCCTCGACGCGGAGGCCAACCGCGAGCTGTTCGAGGAGCAGGTGGAGATCATCCTCAAGGCCTTCGAGCAGGAGTCCTTCTCCCATCAGGGCAAGCACTACACCCTGCCGCCCGCGGTGCCCTACCGCGGCTACGAGCTGCGCGAGATCACCCTGGTGCCGCGTCCGATCAACCGGCCGGTGGAGTGCTGGCAGCCCATCGTGAGCGCCAAGCCTCGCGCGCTCGACTTCATGGTGCGCCACCGCATCAAGGGTGTGATCGGCGGCGGGGCCGCCACCATGGCGGAGGGCCCGGTGCACGGCTACCGTGAGGCGGCCGCGCGCGCCGGGCGCGAGCTGGCCCTGGGCGAGGACCTCTGCCTCGGCATCTTCTTCCACCTGGCCGAGACGCGCGAGAAGGCGATCCGCGAGATCACGCCCTTCTACGAGGAGCACGTGAAGATGTTCGGCCCGCTCGGCTTCGTGCCCGGCATCACCCCCGCCCAGCTCGAGGCGTCGACGCGCCGGGGTGGGTGGGGCGCGGCCGGGGTGCCCACCGTCGAGCACTACATGAAGACCGGCGCGTGGTTCGCGGGACCACCGGAGGACCTGATCGCGTACCTCAAAAATCTGGAATTGCGGTTCCCTGGGCTCACGCACGTCAACATGAGCACCAGCATGGGGACGCCGAAGGCGGTGATGATCGAGCAGCTCCGCTGGTTCGCGAAGGAGGTCATGCCGAAGTTTTCCCGGTAACCCTTACCGCGCCGTCGCCCGCCTCGTTCCCATTCCTGCCCGCCGCGCGCGTCTACCCGCGCGCGGCGCGATTGCACGAGAGTTGCTTCCTCCTTCCTGCCAAGGAGGATCTCTCATGAACGCGATCCAGTTCCTCGAGCAAGAGCACGAGAAGGCGAAAGCGGCGTTCGACAAGCTCATCGCGGCGGCGCCCGCCGACCGCGGCCGGATGTGGAAGGCCCTGCAGCCTGAGCTGAAGGCCCACGAGGAGATCGAGGAGGCCTGCCTCTACGGACCGATCGAGGAGGAAGGTGTCGACGACGAGAAGCTGAACGCGTGGGTGTCCGACCTGCACGAGGAGCAGGTGGGCGAGGTCGAGGAGCTGATCGAGCAGACCGAGCAGCTCGACCCCAAGGAGCCGAGCTGGCTCGCCACCGTGCGCAAGATTCACGACGCCCTCGCGGGCCACATCCGGCAGGAGGAGGGCGAGATCTTCCCGCGGATCGGCAAGGTCTGGGGGGCGGAGCGGCTGGAGAAGGCGGGCGTCCAGATGAGCGACATGCAGGGGAAGGTCGCCCGCCGGTGAAGCGCGCCGCGGCCGCGGCGCCCGGTCAGGCCTGACGGGCGTCCGGCCGCGGCTGGGGTGGGCGGAGGGCCCGCGCCTCCACGAGCCCGGCGATGACCGAGACCAGCTCCTCCGGGTCGACCGGCTTCTCCACGAACACGTCGAAGCCCGCGTCCACCGCGCGGACCCGGTCCTGCACCCGCACGTACGCGGTCAGGGCCACCGCGGGGGTGCGGCGGCCGCTCTGTCGCTCGATCGTGCGCAGGCTCCGGATGAGGGAATAGCCGTCCTCGTCGGGCATGGCGAGGTCCGAGAGCAAGACGTCGGGCCGGATCCAGCGCAGCAGGGCCAGCGCCTCCGCCGCCGAGGCGGCGGTGCGGACGCTCGCCCCCGCGTCGGTGAGCAATAGGGACAGCATGTCGAGCGCGTCCTGGTCGTCGTCGACCACCAGCAGCTGAAAGCCGCGCAGGGGCGTCGGCGCGTCGACGGGCGCCGGCCGTCCGGCCTCGACCCCCCCGCGCAGGGGCAGCCGGATCGTGAAGGTCGAGCCGTAGCCCTCGCCCGCGCTCTCGGCCTGCACCGAGCCCTCGTGGAGCTCGGCCAGGTGACGGACGATCGCGAGCCCCAGCCCGAGCCCGCCGTGGCGGCGAGTGATCGTGGAGTCGGCCTGGCGGAAGCGATCGAAGATGAAGGGCAGGAAGTCGGCCGGGATGCCCTCGCCGGTGTCGACGACCTGGATCTGGGCCTGTCCGTCGGTGCGGGTGAGGCGGACCTCGACGCGCCCGCCGGCGGCGGTGAACTTGATGGCGTTCGAGAGCAGGTTCCACACCATCTGCTGGAGCCGCGTCGCGTCGCCGGAGATCTGCCGCGCGGCCGGATCGAGCGTGACGATGAGCTCGACGCCCTTGGCCTCCGCGAGGAACCGCACCGAGTCGGTCGCGCTGTTGATCACCGCGGCCAGGTCCACCGGGGCGACGGTCAGGCGCAGGCTGCCGGTGATCACCCGCGAGGCGTCCAGGACCTCCTCGACGAGCTGCCGCTGGGTCTGGGCGTTGCGCTCGATGACCTCGATCCCGCGCGCCACCGTGGCCTCGTCGGGGGTGCCGGCCCGGAGGATGTGCGCCCACCCCAGGATCGCGTTGAGTGGCGTGCGCAGCTCGTGGGAGACGGTGGCCAGGAACTCGTCCTTCATCCGGTTGGCGCTCTCCGCCTCGGCCCGCGCGATGTGCTCGCGGGCCAGCGACTCCTTGCGGTCCTCCAGCTCGCGCTGCAGCCGGTGGTGGAGTCGCGCGTTCTCGATCGCGTCGGCCGCGATCCGCGCGTGCAGGTCCATCAGGCGCAGCTCGCGATCCGAGGGCCGCCGCGGGATCGGGAAGAACAGCGACAGCACTCCGATGATCTCCCCGCGCCGCGTGACGAGCGGGGTGCTGTGGCAGGACCGGAAGCCGCCGCGCTCGGCGGTCTCTCGATGGGCGACGAACACCGGGTCGGTGGTCACGTCCTCGACCACCACCTGGCGCCGCTCCGCGTAGGCGGTGCCGCAGGCCCCGCCCCCGGTCGGCACGCGTCGCACCTCGTCGACGAAGCTCGGGTCGAAGCCGGTGTGCACCGCGGGGGCGAGCCCCGGGCGCTCGGCGTCGGAGAGGGAGAGGAGCCCGCGGTCGGCGCCCGGCACCGCGATCGCGGCCTGGAGCACGTCCCGCAGGACCGACTCCACGTCGAGGTTGCCGGTCAGCCGCACCGTCATCTCGTGCAGCCGCCGCAGATCCTCGACCTGCTCCTCGAGCACCGCCTTCACCGCGCGGAGGCGGTTCTCCTCGTCGGCCCGCTTCGGCGTGTGGGTCGCCACCACGCGGGAGTGCCGCGCGCAGATCTGCACGATGGGGCCGGCGAGCGCGTGCTCGTCGAGATCGGTGAGGGGATACGCGCAGAGGAGATCGAAGGCGCGGGTCGCCTGCAACTCGTTCCACAGGGTCTCGAGTCTCACCGTGGTGTCGGACTGGCCGCGCGCCAGGAGCAGCCCGACCATCTCGCCGAACACCCGGATCGGCCGGTCGGCGGCGAGGCGGTCGAGCAGGGCGCTCACGGTCTCGGTGAAGCGGCCCTGGTCCACCAGGCCGGCGACCTCGATGCGCGCCAGGGTATCGGCCGCGTCCACCGCGACGTAGCGCCCCGCGGCCTGCGCCGCCGCGAGGTCGACGCACGCCTCCCGCAGGCGCTCGTCGAGCGCGTCGCGGTGGTCCTTGGTCGCGATGACGAGGCAGGCCGCGTCCGCGCCCAGCCCGCCCCCGACGTAGTCGTCGAGGGTGGCGATGAGGGCCGAGTCGTCGTCGTAGAACTGGACGACGTGCTCGGCGGCAGGCGGATCCGTGTCCGGAGCGTCCATGGGCGGTTGGTCCAAAGAGCAACCCATGTGCCAGGGCGCTCCCTCCGGCGCACCTCGGCTATCCGCCCGGATAGCGGCCGCTCGGCCCGCTCCGTCCGGTCGCGAGCGGTCGCGGCCGGCCGGGCGAGCCCGCGGGCTGTAACTTCTTCCCGGTCACTCTTTCCGGCTGTTCGATTGCCGAACGGGCTCGCTCAGCGTCCCTCCCACTCCCAGTACTTGCGGCGATGGAGGTGATCGAACAGCCGGTTCTCGTAGGCCCGATCGAACGGCCGGCTCGGGTCGTACTCGGGCGCGGCCTTGATCTCGTCCCGGCGCAGGTCGACGTGGACCTGCGAATCGGTCCAGCTGACCGTCTTGATCCAGTCGGGCGAAAGGACGACCTTCTTCCCGGGCCACCAGTTGCGGGTGTCCACGACCAGATAGCGAATCGCCCACTCCCGATCGTCGATGAGGAAGTCGTCGACGTGGCCGAGGTCACCGTCGAGCGCCGCGATGTAGTAGCCGGTCACGTCGCGCGTGCTCCGCAGCGATGGATCGCCGAGCTCGGTCTGGCGGTCGCGGGCCGCCATCTCCTCGGTGACGCCTTCGACCGGGATCGGCGCGGTCGGCACCGGCGGCATGCCGGGATAGGCGAGGAGGCCCCAGCGATACGGCCCTTCCCAGTAGTAGCGCTGGTCGTAGTAGCGCGCGAT
>DASZJM010000272.1:0-2021 GCA_035948165.1 Candidatus Methylomirabilota bacterium | reverse complement strand
AAGCGCTCCATGCGCTCGTCCATGAAGCGCGCCTTGCCGACCTTGGAGAGGCGGTGCAGCGTGAGGAAGCGCGTCATGGCCTCGTCCCAGCCCGCCACCGTCGCGTGCGAGCTCGTGGTCGCCCCGGGCAGCTCGCGCTCGAGCCGGCGGATCTTGCGGCGCAACTCGTGGCGATCCTTGCCGGAGAGGCGCGCGAGGTACTCGTCCCAGCTCTTGGGCAGAGCCAGCACCGGGCAGCGGTCCTCGCGCTCCACGCTCGCGGTGAGGCCGTGAGCGGGGGCGAGCTCGGGCAGGAGCGTGGCGGTCGGAGAGGCGGAGCGGATGCCGTGGAGGTCCCACGCGACGGCCTGACTCGCGCGGTGCTGGAGCAGCGCGGTCCACACCTCCGCCTCGCCGCCGTCCGGCGCGATCAGGTCCAGGTAATCGGAGACGTCGACCCCGCCCAGGATGCGCTGCCGCTCGGGGCCGTCCTCGTAGAGCGGGAGTAGGCCCGCGAGGGTCCCGGCCGCGTCGGTGGCGGCGAGGATCTGGATCGGGCGCTCCGCCGTGAAGGCCTGGCTCCACTCGGTCTGCCACTGCCAGGTCAGGAACACCGAGGGCAGACGCGACCGGTCGAGGAGCCCGTTCCAGCGGGCTTCGTCGAAGGCGTGGAGATCCGGATGGACCTCGATCTTCATGCGATCTCCATGGCTCAGAGCTCTCCCGTGTCGTCGGCTCCGCCCCCGCCCGCGTCCATCACGCTCTCCGCGCCGTCGCCGCCGCCCCCGTCTCCCTCCGACATCGCCTCGTCCATGGCCGCGTCGAGGTCCGGGCCGAGGTCCTCCCCCATCTCGGAGCCCATCTTCTTGACGAACTGGGCCACGCTGCGGGGGTCGTTCTCGTCGAGGTCACCGAAGCTTCCGGGATCGGAGAGGGCGTCGAGGCGGGCGTCTTCGGACTTCACGGTGGCGAAGCGGGACATGAGGCGAGACAGCTCGGCGCTGCCACAGCGCGGACATCGGGGCGATTCGGCGGACTGAAGCGTGCGGATGAGCAGGCTGACCCGGCGTCGGCAGCCCTGGCACTCGTACTCGTAGATCGGCACCGTCGTGCGTCCTCCGCCCGCTTGAGATGCGCCATTCTAGCACGCGGATTCAGAGGGGTCCGGGGGGGTCTCCGGCCGCGTCCGACGGCGGGCCCGCCACTCACGCTCGACCGCGGCGCGGTCGGCGGTCTCCTGCCCCAGGAGCTCCTTGATATCCTCGGCGTTGAGGGCCGGGGCGTCGCCCACGTTGTTGTTCAGCTTGAAGTAGACGCGCCGGGCCTGGCCGTCCAGGGCCCGGCCCCGGGCCACGATCGCGCTCAGCTCCTCCCGGTTGTAGAGGTAGCCGTACTTCTCGGCCACGCTCGGGCCCTCGCCGCGGAGCTGCTTCATGAAGCCCTCCCGGTTGCGCCCGTGCAGGCGCAGGATCGCGGTCGGCGCGGTCAGCGCCACCGTGCGGTCGACCGAGGCGGGGGTGAGCGGGGCGTCGACCGACACGTAGGCGAGATGCCGGTCGCGGAGCACCGCGAGGGTCTCCTCGGCGTGCCGCGGCAGCCAGGACGCGTCGCGGAACTCCACCGCGATGGTCACCCCGGGCAAGCGCGCGGGCAGCGAGGCGAGGTACTCCACCGCCCGCTCGCCGTACCTGAACCACGGCGCCATCTGGAAGAGCACGTAGCCGAGCTTGCCCGCGTCGGCCAGCGGCCGCAGCGCCTCGCGGAAGGTGGCGAACGCCCACTCCCGCGCCTCCTCGCCGAAGAACGCGTTGTCGAGGCGACCGTCCGCATCCGGCCGCGCGCGGGCGGGCACCAGACCGACCAGCGGCGGCGGCAATCGCGCCGCGTCCAGGTGATGGCCAGTCAGGAGCGCGTAGGCCTTGACGCTGAAGAGAAAGCCGGGCGGCGTGCGCTTGGCCCAGAGCACCGCGTTCTGGGCCGAGAGCGGGGCGTAGAAGGTGGAGTTGACCTCGACGCAGTCGAAGAAGCGGCTGTACCACCAG
>DASZJM010000271.1:0-6149 GCA_035948165.1 Candidatus Methylomirabilota bacterium | reverse complement strand
GACGGCTGGCTGCGGACCGGCGACATCGGACGGGTCGACGAGGAGGGGTACTTCACGATCGAGGAGCGCAAGAAGGACCTGATCAAGGCCTCCGGCTACAGCGTCTTTCCCGCCGAGGTCGAGGCCATCATGTACCGGCATCCCGCGGTGGCCGAGGTCGGGGTGGTCGGCGTGCCCGACCCCTACCGCGGGGAGGACGTGCTGGCCTTCGTGGTGCGGCGGCCGGGCGCGGCCGCGACGGAGCGCGAGCTCGTCGAGTGGTGCCGCGCCGAGATGGCAGTCTACAAGGCGCCGCGCGTGGTGCGCTTCGTCGACACGCTGCCCAAGACGGGCTCGGGCAAGATCGTCAAGCGCGCGCTGCGCGAGCAGGCGCGCGCCGGCTCCGGGTGAGTCGTGGCGCGCGACGCGCGACCCGGCCCTCGAGGGCTAGCGGCGCCCGCGCTTCCGGGGCGCGGCGGGCCGCGCCGGCTTCCGCCGGGCCGCCTTGGCCCCGCCTCGCTCGGGCAGCACCGCTACCGCCTCGACCTCGATGAGCAGGTCCGGGCGCACGAACTGGGAGATCTCGATGAGGGTGCTGGCCGGACGGCTCGCCCCGAAGTACTCCTTCCGCACCGAGTTGACCTTCTCGCGATCGCTGACGTTCTTCAGGTACACCGTCACCTTGCACACGTCGGCGAAGGTGGCGCCCGCCGCGGCCAGGCAGCGCTTGATGTTCTCGTGCACCTGGCGGGTCTGGGCCACGATGTCGCTCCCGCCCACCGTCCGGCCGTGATCGTCGCTGGCCACGCAGCCGGAGACGAAGACGAGCCGGCCGGCCCGGACCACGTGGACGAAGTGGCTGATCGGCTCGGGCATGCCCGGCACCCAGATCTCTTCGCGGTGAGCGGCGGTGGCCATCGGCGTCTCCTCTCTCGGGGTGAGGATCGGGGGGTCGCGTCGCGCGGCGATTATTCTCCGCCCGGCGCGGCCGGTCAAGCGGTGACCGCCGACGGCCGGAGCTCTGACGCCGCCTGTCAGCCGGCGGTCGTCGACGCGCGGCGGCGGCGCGGATTCCCCGTGAATTTCAAGGGCCGCCGCTGGTCCGACTTTTGCTCATCCTCTGTATCATGATCAGCCGACTCGTCTCCGCCACGCTCTCGGCCCTGCTCCTCCTGATCGGCTCCGCCACCCCGGCCCCCGCGCAGGCCCTCGACCCCGCCTCCGCCGACGCCCTGGCGACCACGCTCCGCATGCTGGCCGACCCGGCCTCGCGGGGGCGCATCATCGCCAGCGATCCGACCGCGGCCGAGGTCGACCGGCAGGTGCAGGGGATGGCCGGCTCCTCCGCGCTGGTCCAGGAGGTCTACGGGCTGGCCGCCGACGTCTTCGCCGATCTGACCCGGAACTCCAACGGCGACCCGCGCGCGATGAGCGAGGCCCTCGATCGGGCCAAGACCGATCCGGCCGGCTTCGCGGCGATGCTCCGGCCGGAGACGCTCGAGCGGCTGCGCGCGCTGTCGATCAAGATCTCGGACGCCCAGCGGTGAGCCCGAGCATGACCCCCAGCATGAGCATGGGCCCGATCAGCCTGCTGAAGGGACGGATGGCCGAGGCGCTGGTCGAGGCGGTCTTCAAGCGCGCGAAGTACACGGTGGCCCGCGTCGGCCGTGAGACCCAGATCCCGGCGCTGGTGCGGACCGGCCGCACCGAGTTCATGCCCGACTTCGTGGTGTGGCGGGCGCTCGACGAGCCGAGCCTCGGGCATCACTCCTACCGCCTGCTCGCCATCGAGGTGAAGTATCGCGCGGACCTGGCCGACTACCTGCGCCGTGACTCGCCCTCCCGCTCGGCCGAGGTGGCGCAGCAGTGGCCGGAGCTCTACGTGATCCTCGTGACCGATCGGCCCGAGTGCGGTCGCTCCTGCTTCCAGGCGGTGCACGTCTCCAGACTGCCCGCGGGCGCTCCGCCGGTCACGCTCGACCTGCATCTGGTTCCCGGACTCGACATCTATCGCCGGACGGTGGAGGAGTACGAGGGGCTCGTGCGGGAGATCTTTCCGATCCTGGGATCACATCAGGGATCGTCCGAGAGCGCGCTCGGCGCCCGGGGCGCGGCGGAGCGGAAGCCGGGGGCGTGGATGCCGGGACGGAGCGAGGGACACGGTCACCGGCGCGCGCGGGCGACCGGCGACCCGCGGGGCTATCGCCCGTCGATTGTCAGCGAGCACCGGCCGGGCGTGAGCGAGTAGCGCAGGCCCGACGTCTCCACCACGCTCGGCACCTGCCAGCCCGCCAGCAGCGAGAACCCGATCCGGAAGTAGTGGTCGCTCGCGTCCAGCCCCACGTTCTGCCCGTTCACCACGTAGCGCGCGCGGCAGGTCATGCCGCCCAGCACGCTGGGCCCGCAGGTCAGCGCGGTGACGTGCACGTCGGTCCGCGCGGCGAGGACCTCCCGGTCGGCCGCCTTCAGCACGCGGGCCATCCGCCGCACGTGGCGGCTCTTGATGTGGCTCTCGATGGCGCTTCGCGCGCCGTCGAGGGTCATGCAGGAGCGCGCGAACCGGGCGGCGTGAAATCCGGCCAGTCCGAGCCCGCCCACCAGCAGGAGCAGCAGGACGCCGTGGGCCACCGACGTGGGACGGAAGACGCGGGGTGCGGCGGCGATCACTCTAGCCAAGCAAGCCTCCCAGGAGCGCCAGACCGGCGAAGGGGTCCACCAGGGACTGGCCCTCACGGCGGAAAGGAATCCACGTGAGCCGCGCGCCCTGGAACGAGGGCTCGTCCTTGGCCGCGGCGCGCACCGCATCCGGACTCCGACGCCGGCCCGCCGCGGTGAAGCGGGCCAGCAAGACCGCGTCCTCGACGTCGTAGAAGCAGCCGTAAACGGTCGGACGCTCGCCGGTCCAGGGCTCGTACACGGGCGGCTTCGCGGTGAACCGGGCGGCCAAATCTTGAAGGCCCTTGAGCCGGCGATAGCGGAACGCGGGCACCCACGCGGGCCCGCCTGCGCTCGGCTCCGTCGCGTCCAGCCGCCAGAAGGGCAGGTAGACGAGATCGGCGGCGGGTCCGGCGGTCGGCGTCTTCGCCGCGACCTGAGCGATCTCGTGCGGGGTCTCGGTCAGGTCGACGCCGTGGATCTGCCACGCCCGGCTGCACGTGGCGCAGAAGAAGATGACGTCGTCGGGCTCGACCGGGAGATCGCCGCCGCAGTTGGGACACACGAGCGGCCGCAGGCCGACGGTGCGCGACTCCTCGCTGGTGGCGCGCCCCAGGACGTCGTAGAGAGCCAGCGGCGCCCGGGGCTGCACCAAGCTCTCGGCCACCGCGTCGACCACGGTGAGCCAGCGCTCCGTCCCCTGCGTCAGCTCGACCACCCAGACCGGGAAGTAGATCACCGAGAGGATACGGCCGAGGACCTGGCGGTAGACCACGTGCTCGAAGCCGGTGGCCGACAGCCCCTGGGCCATCGCGGCGGCGAGGTCCACCTGCACGGAGACGATCGTGCCGAGGGCTGCCAACGCCTCACGCTGGAAGAGCGAGACGTGCAGCGCCTGGGTGCGGATGCCGAGCGAGTAGAGGCCCAGGCCCGGCAGGTCGGCGGCGGGGAAGCTCTTCTCCACGTAGCGGTCGAGGAACTGTACGGTCTGCTCGCCGCTCGCGGTGGGGCGCGGGCGCGCGGGAGCCAGCAGGATCGCGGCCTCCGGCGCGCGGGCGGGCTTCGGCGGGGCGCCCAGCAGGTCGCGCACCACGTCTCCGGCGTGGCGGCCCAGCAGCAGGTCGGCGCCCCAGCCCAGCATCGAGCCGATCGGGATGTCGAGATCGGGTCGATCGGCCGCGCGGTCGCCGCCGCCGATGACCATCGACGGGAACGCGCCGGTCTCCGGCTCGGGTCGGGGCGGCACGTCCTGCCACTGGAAGTCGTGGCCGGTCAGCCGGTAGAAGGGCACGAAGAAGAGCTGGGTGCGCGCCACCTGGGCCTCGATCCGCCCGGTGCGGGCGGAGGCGCCGGCCACGTCGGCCTTGACCTTCGGCTTCACCCAGTAGCTCAGCACCTGCTTGCGCCCGGTGACCAGGAGGCGGGAGCCGCAGCTCGGGCAGCGGATGGCGTTGGACCCCTCGGAGAAGTCGAGAGGACCGCTGCAGGTGGGGCACTCGGTCGAGACGACGAGCTGGCTCATGCCAGCCGGCCCGGCTTCAGCTGCCGGGCACCGCCTGACCGCACGACGCGCAGAAGCGGGCGCCGCCCGGCAGCTCCGCCTGGCAGCGCGCGCAGCGCGCGGTGGCGGCGAGCTGGCGGCCGCAGCGCGGGCAGAAGCGGCTGTCGGAGGCGACGGCCCCCTGGCAGCCCGGGCACGTGATGACCGCGCTCGCGGGCGCGGCGGCGGGCTCGGCGCCGAGGCTCTTGGCGAGCATGCTCGGCATCATCATGCCGAGGCCGGCGCCCACTCCCACGCCCACGCCGGCGGCCGCGCCGTTGCCCACGCCACCGCCGCCGCCCTGCGCGGCGTCGCCCATGGCCTTCGCGGCCTTGAACTTGAGGAAGCGATCGAGATCGCCGACCGCGCCCATGCCGGAGCGCTCGTCGATCATCCGCTCCACTTCCTCGGGCGGGGTGATGCGGTTGATGTAGAAGTCCACCAGCTCGGCGCCGTACTTCCGGAACTCGTCCACCAGGCGGGTCTTGAGCGCGACCGCCATCTCGTCGTAGTGCGGGGGCAGATCCAGCAGGCTCTGCACCTTCTCGCCCAGGAAGTCGTTGAGCCGCGCCACGATGACGTCGCGCAGGTAGTCCTCGATCTGGTCGGTGGTGTAGGAGCCCTGGGTGCCGACCAGGCTGTTCACGAACAGCAGGGGCTGGGCGACCCGCATCGTGAAGTTGCCGAACGCGCGCAGGCGAATGAGGCCGAGCTGGGTGTCCTTGAAGGCCACCGGATCGCGGGTGCCCCACCGCATGTTGGTGAAGACCTTCAGGTTGACGAAGTACACCTCGGCGCGGAACGGGCTCGTGAAGCCCCACGGCAGGGAGAGCAGGCGGGTCAGGATCGGAAGGTTCTGGGTCGAGAGGGTGTGGCGGCCCGGCCCGAAGACGTCGAGGCCCTGGCCGTCGCGGAAGAAGACCGCGGCCTGGTTCTCGCGCACCACGAGCTGCGCGCCCATCTTGATGTCCCCGGAGCCGCCTTCCGGATAGCGGTGGACGATCCCGGTGCCGGTCTGATCGAACCACTCGATGACTTCCATCATGATGGGGGCCATGGCGTGTCCTCCCTAGTCCGCTTCCACGATGCGCTGCCGCTGGTCCCAGAGCTGCCCGAAGTCGTCGAGCGCCTCGACCATGCGATCGATCGCGAGGTCGAGCGCGGCCGCGTCGGCGCGCGCGGCCCGCACCGACTCGGCCTTGGCGCGGACCACGCTCAGCGCGTCGAACAGGCCCAGGTCGAAGGCGTAGAGCTGATCGAGCGTCGCCTGGTCCACCCGATGCACGTCGAAGAGGCCGGTGTAGCCGCGGCCGGCGAACTCGACGGTGCGGCTCTGACGCTCGACGCGGCCGGCGAGTCGATCGAGGCGGGGCAGGGCGGAGAGCTCGGACGACCGCGCGAGGTGCACCTTGTCGTGGTCGAGGCCCTGGATCAGCCGGCGCATCTCCTGGACGAGACGCATGCGCACCTGCTTGTCGGTGCTCCGGGAATTCTCACGGTCCTGGTAGCCGGCCACTCCGGGGACGAAGCGGACCAGTCGTTCGAGCCTGGTTGCGACGGTGACGCCCATGCTGTCCTCCTCTGTATTGCCCGGGGCGGGCCCAGGCCAGGGCGAGGAGTGTGCAAGCCAATTGCCAGTGATTCTCGGGGGCAACTAGCTGAAGGGAAAGGCCAGGAAGCTCCCAGGGCCTATCTTGGGGTGGCGGCCAGTGTCAGTCTGCTGACGCTTCTTGGCTAGGCTGTGGGCTGGCCGGAAGGGTCACGGGGCTCGTCGAACTCACCCGGCGGCGCCAGGCTCGGTACCGGCGCCAGGCCAGCGAGAGGCCGGTCCACACCAGGGCCGCCCCGCCGGCCGAGGCCACCAGCGCAACCGCCTGGCCCGCCGCCCCGCCCGCCTCGCCGGTGTGAAGCGGCCGCGCCCAGCTCCGGAGTCGCCGCCCGAGGCTCTGGTCGGCGAACGGCTCCCAGCGGACGA
>DASZJM010000270.1:0-3491 GCA_035948165.1 Candidatus Methylomirabilota bacterium | reverse complement strand
GGCAGCCCGGGCACCGGCACCAACCCGGAGCAGCTCTTCGCGGCCGGCTGGTCCGCGTGCTTCGAGTCGGCGATGGAGTTCGCCGCGGGCAAGATGAAGATCACGCTGCCGGCCGATCGCGCGGTCGAGGCCGAGGTCGATCTCGGCCCCGAAGGGGGCGCGTTCAGCCTCGCGGCCCGCCTCTACGTGAGCCTGCCGGGGATGGAGCGCGCGACGGCGCAGCGCCTCGTCGAGGCGGCCCACCAGGTGTGTCCCTATTCGCGGGCGACGCACGGGAACATCGCGGTCCAAACGACGCTGGTCTGAAAGCCCCGCGGGTCTTCGGGAGAGGCATGGTCTGCTCCGGCGGGCGCGTCACCACGCTCCGAGGCAGCCGGTTCATCGAGGCTTCTCGGTCAGAACGTGTATTGGACCGCCAGGTAGTAGAAGTCGCTGTCCTTGTCCTTCCCTGTCTTGCGGATGAACTCGCCGGCGAAGAAGTGGCTGTAGCCCGCGTAGCCGAGGAGGTGACGCGTGAAGTTGTAGGTGGCGTACACGTCGGTCTCCGCCCCGACGTAGCGGGCGGTCGTGGTGGTTCCCGGGCGCAGCACGCCGCCACTCTTGTTGTAGAGCGCGTCCTGATCCGACGCCCGCCAGAAGAAATACTGCTGGACAGACAGGGTGAGGGCGCGGGTCGGCGTGAGGTCGATACCGCTGCTCGGACTGATGATGTTCTGTCGCCCGATGTAGTCGATGTACCCGAGGAACGAGTGGGCGTTCGGGTAGAGCAGGTTGAACGTGCCGACGCTGCCTCCACGTCGCTCGTCGCCGCTCGCGTAGTCGACCTCGAGGTAGACACGGGGTGAAAAGCGAGGAACGGGCAGGGCATAGCCGAGCACCGCGGTGCCCATCCACGCTCTGATGTCGCGCCGGCCGAGCGTCCCGAGCTGGGCTGCCCCCTCGAGCTCCCAATCGAGACCCACGTAGTCGAGGGCGCCCCAGACCCGGCCACCGAGGGTGTGTCGCCGCTCCCGGCCGGTGGTGCCGTTGAAGGTCGCCGTCCGGTTGTTGGCGTCCAGCCAGTAGACGTCCAGGTTGGTCGGTAGCAAGTAGAGAGGCCCGGTCGCGAACACCCCGAAGAGCTCGGAGTCCGAAGACGACGTATCGAAGCGGTACTTGTCGGCCACCACGAGCTGTCCCCAGAAGGGGACAATGGTCCAGCCGGCGACCTTGGCATATGCCGACCCGCCGTCCCAGCTTCGTGGAGCGGTGTTCGTGAAGTCGCCCGCGCCGACCAGCCGTTGGGAGCCGAAGATCAGCTCCTAACGACCGCCACGCAGTGTCACGCCCGTTTGCTCGCCGAGGGGGATCACGATGTCGGCGAAGCCGTTCACCAGGTCCACTTCGTCGACGAACGACGTCGTCCGGCCGCCGGCCAGCTCCCGGTCCAGGGCAAACGCGCTCCGGCCCTCGGCGAACAGGCGGAAGTATCGGCCCACATGGAGGTCGGCGAGCAGTCGGTACCGCGAGAGCAGATAGCCGTCGGAATCCTTCGGTTGAGAGTCACCGAAGAGGAGATGTCTGAAGTATTCCCCGCGCTCGCGAATTTGCCCCCCGATGGTCAGCCACACACTCTGGTCGGAGGTCAGGGGGATGAACTTCAGGCGGTCCAACGGGTCGTCCGTCGCGCCGAGATCCACCCCTCTCAAGCTCGACCAGTCCTCGTTGAACCGGCCGGCGGACCCGATCTGGTAGGCGGGCCGGTTCGGCTCGGTCGCGGCCGAACGCGACTGGGCCCATGCCCCCGGCACGTCGTAGACGAGGGACACCGTCTGGAGCGCCAGACCGAGGACGACCATACCGACGAGACCGGGCCGGCGGGCGGACGACGCGCAACCCATAGCAGTCTCCAATTGAACTCACTTCCGGGTCGGTGCCCTCAGCCGGTGACCCGGACTATCGAGATCTTGCGCAATTCTGAAGAAGTCTGTCACAACGGGTGCCCGCGGGACATCCTATCCTGGACGCGAGGACTTTGGTCGCATGCAGCCGAGCCTGGTTGATCGCTCGACGGATTGCGGGCAGGCCTGTTGCGGGGGCTAGGGCATGTGGATAGTCCGGCTCGCGCTCCGCCGCCCGTACACGTTCGTCGTCCTCGCGCTGTTGATCGCGGTCCTGGGGATCGTCTCGGTGGTCTCCATGCCGATCGACATCTTCCCGGCCATCAACATTCCGGTCGTCAACGTGATCTGGAACTACTCCGGATTGTCGCCGACCGAGATGCAGGATCGGATCGTCACCATCAGCGAGCGGGCGTTCACCACCACGGTCAGCGGCATCGAGCACATCGAGTCGGTGTCGCTGCGGGGCGTGGCGGTGACACGGCTGTACTTCCATCCCAACGTGTCGATCGAGGCGGCCATCGCCCAGGTGAACGCGCAGGCCCAGCAGATCGTGCGCGCGCTGCCGCCCGGCATCTTTCCGCCCCTCATCATTCAGTACAACGCGGCCAGCGTGCCGGTCGTCCTGGCCAGCCTGAGCAGCGACACGCTGCCCGAGCAGCAGCTCAACGACTTCGGCAACAACTTCATCCGCACGCAGCTCGTCACGATTCCGGGGGCCGCGGTGCCGGTCCCGTACGGGGGCAAGCTCCGGGTGGTGAACGTCGACATCGACCCCGACGCGCTCTATGCGCGGGGGCTGTCGCCGCAGGATGTGAGCAATGCGATCTTCAGCCAGAACGTGATCTTGCCCGCCGGCACGGCCAAGATCGGGACCCGGGAGTACGACGTCGCGACCAACAGCAGCCCGGAGGTCCTGGACGACCTGAACCGGATCCCCATCCGCTATCAGAACGGCTCCCTCCTGTTGGTGGGAGACGTCGCATTCGTGCACGACGGATTCAATCCGCAGACGAACCTCGTCCGCCGCGACGGCCAACACTCCGCACTGCTGCCCATCCTGAGCAACGGCAGCGCTTCCACGCTGTCGGTTGTCAGCGGCGCGCGCGAGTTGATGCCGAGGATCCTGGCCGGCTTGCCCTCGAGCCTGAAGGTGGACTTCCTGTTCGATCAGAGCCTGTTCGTGCGGGCCGCCATCGCGGGGGTCGTCCGCGAGGGCGCCATCGCGGCGGCCCTCACCGGGTTGATGATCCTGCTGTTTCTGGGCTCGTGGCGGAGCACCCTGATCGTCATCACGTCGATCCCGCTGTCGATCTTGACCTCCATCATCCTGCTCAGGCTCCTGCAGCAGTCCCTCAACGTGATGACGCTGGGCGGGATGGCGTTGGCGGTCGGCATCCTCGTCGACGACGCCACCGTCGAGATCGAGAACAATCACCGGCAACTGGAGCTGGGCAAGCCCCTGCGCCAGGCCATCCTGGACGGGGCGGCCGAGGTGGCGACGCCCGCGTTCGTGGCCACGCTGTCGATCTGCATCGTCTTCGTGCCGATCCTCTTCCTGAGCGGCGTGGGTGGGGCCCTGTTCGCGCCCCTGGCGATGTCGGTGGTCTT
>DASZJM010000269.1:0-3706 GCA_035948165.1 Candidatus Methylomirabilota bacterium | reverse complement strand
GGTGCTTTCCTCCGGGACTGCGACTGGGCGATAATGTCGCCCGCAGATCATACCCGAGGGAGGAACGCTATGCTCAAGGTCGAGAAGCCCCAGGATCTGCTCCAGCACGTGGGCAAGGAGCTCGGTCCGTCGGAGTGGCTCACGGTGACCCAGGAGATGATCGACAAGTTCGCGGACGCCACCGGCGATCACCAGTGGATCCACGTCGACGTGGAACGGGCCAAGAAGGAGCTGCCGGGCGGCAAGACCATCGCCCACGGCTACCTGACCCTGTCGCTCCTGCCCCAGCTGGCCCCGACCCTGATGAAGGTCGAGAAGCGGCGCCGTGGGCTCAACTACGGCTCGAACCGCGTGCGCTTCACCGCGCCGGTGCCCGCGGGCGCGCGGGTGCGGCTGCGTCAGAAGCTCGTGAAGGTGGAGCCGGTCGAGGACAACGGCTTCCGGGTGACGAGCGAGATGACCATGGAGGTGGAGGGCAACTCGCGTCCCGCCATGGTGGCCGAGACCCTCGGCATCATCTACGGGTAGGAAAGGGATCGGCGCGGGTTGAAGTGGAGGTGACATGACCGGGGAGAGCCAGCGCCTTACCGGACTGTCGGCCATTCAGGCGCTGGACTACACGGTCGTTCGCGTGCGCGACATGGAAGCGATGCGCACCTTTTACGGGCGCACCTTGCGATTTCAGTTTGTGCGTGAGCTGTCACCAAATTGGGTCGAGTATCGCATCGGCCCGAACATCTTGGCCCTGGCGGGCAGCTTCCGATTCGTCGAGAACCAGGCGCTTGGGGCAGGCATCGCCGCGGTGCAGCTCGCATTCCGCGTTCCCTATGAGGCGGTAGACGTCTGCGCCGCGGAGCTGACCGCGGCCGGAATTCCCCTCCTCTCGCCGCCGACCGACCAGCCGTGGCGACACCGGACGCTCTTCTTCCGTGATCCTGACGGCAACCTCATGGAGATCTACGCGGACTTCTGACTTCGCGCGCCGATGCGCGGACGCTAGCGCCCGGCGCCCACCTTCGCGTGCACGTTGGCCACCTGCTGGTGGAACGGCGTGCCGGGCGGCGAGTTCATCGGCGTGCTCCCCGCGAGCCCGGTGATGAGCTGCGCCATGATCGGCCCCTCCTCGGAGAGGAGACCGGGCAGGCGCTTCCTGAACTCGTCCAGGCTCGTGATCGTGCAGGTGCTGCGGTAGCCCGCCGCCTTCGCCATCGCCGCGAAGTCCACCCCCTGCCCGCCCGGCGTCTCCTGCGAGCCGGAGGTGTGGTAGACGCCGTTCTTGAACAGCAGGTGCGTGAAGTTCCGTGGGGCCGCGCCCGCGATGGTGGCGAGCGAGCCGAGCTGCATCAGGAGCGAGCCGTCGCCGTCGAAGACGATCACGCGACGATCGGGCGCGCCCAGGGCGAGGCCGAGCCCCAGCGCGGAGGCGCCGCCCATGAAGCCGACGCAGCCCACCGACAGATCGTCGGGAGCGATGGTGCGCCACGCGGGAGAAGTGGTCATGGTGGGCACGCAGATCGCGGTCCCGCGCGCGGCCGCGACGAGGGTCAGGATCTCCTCCGGCTTCATCATCACGCGGTCTCCAGGCCGACGAGCACCGCGGCAGGGCCCTTCCGCTCGCGGCTCTTCCGGTAGTACTCGGGGATCAGCTTCACGTCGTCCGGACCCTCCATGCGCGCGTGGGGGATGCTGAACACGTCGAGCAGCGGTTCGGCGAAGCGCACCATCGAGTGCCGCGAGTCCTTCGGATCCTTGTCCTTCTCACGGCTCAGCAGCCCGATCATGTAGAAGATCGGGATCCTACCGTCCATCGAGATGCCGCGGATGGTGTTCACGCTCGCGTACAGGCCGGCGTGCTGGATCATCACGATCACCGGCTCGCCTGTCATGTAGAGTCCGGCCGCCACCGCGTTGGCGTCGTCCTCGGTGGAGCACGTCAGCACTCGCAGGCTCCGCTCCTTGTCGAGCGCGGCCAGCACGCTCTTCTGGTGCGTGTCCGGCACGCTGATGATCCAGCCGAGCGGGTCCTGCCGCTTGCCGCCGCCGCGTTCGGCCTGGAAAATCTCCTTGAATGCGTCGATGATGAGAGAGGATGGAACGGACTCGGGCATTGGCACCTCCTGGGCGGGGCATATGCTACACCAGATCGGGCGGGGGATGACACCCCCACTCCCGGACCTCCTGCGCGAGCACGAGGGGCACCGGCCGCTGTGGCGGCGGGCCCTCTACGTGCTGGGCGCCCTGGTCTGTATCGCCCTCGGCGTCGCGGGCTGGCTCATCCCGGTGATGACCGGGATTCCCTTCTACGCCGCCGCGGTGGTGCTGCTCGGGCTGGCCAGTGATCGGGTCCGGCGCTGGATCAATCGCGTCGAGCGCCGCCTGGCCGAGAGCAACCGGCAGCGGATCCGTCGCCTGCTCGCCAAGCTGCCGGGCGCCTGGGTGCGCCGCCTGATCCATATTCCGGACGAAGTCGCCTAAGATAGGTCCATGCTCGCTCGACTCGGCCGGGCAGCCGCCCTCGCGGGGCTGCTCGTCCTGCCGGCCCCCACCTGGGCGGCCGACACTCAGGCGTCGGAGGAGGGCCAGGCGCTCGACGTCCGGCGCCTCGCCCCGGAGCAGCGCCGCCGCCTCCTCGCCGGCGACACCATCGCCTACCAGGTGCTCGAGACGAGTGAGACCGAGCTGGGCGCGGGCGTGGCGATGTACGTGCCGGTCCCGCTCGCGCGCGCGGCCGAGGTGCTCACGAGCCCCGACGTCGTCCTCAAGGATCCGAGCATCACCGCGGCCGGGCTCGTGCCCGTCGGGGCGACCGTGACATCCATGCAGGGGTTCAAGCTCGCCGCCAACGAGGCCGGGGAGGCGCAGGACGCGCTCGATGCGACCGTGGGCTCGCGCTTCAACCTCGCTCCGCCCGAGATCGACGCCTTCCACGCGGCCCGGAGCACGCTGCTGGCGGGCGACCGCGCGGCCGTGCTGGAGGCGGCGGCCGCCCAGTGGCGGGCGCTCCTGCTCCAGCGTGCGCTCGCCTTCCAGGCCCGCGGCCTCGACGGCATCACGCCCTACGCTCGGCGCGGCGGCACGAGCGATCCCGCCGCGCTGCTCCGGGTGGCCGCGGGCGACGCGCGGATCGTCGCGACCCTCGCCCCGCGCCTCGGCGAGGCCCTGCTGCGCTACCCGGCCGAGCCGAGCCAAAGCTCGGCGAGCCAGGTCTACTGGGTCAAGCGCCAGGTCCAGGGCCGGCCCACACCGCTCCTGCTCCATCATCTGGTGGACGTGACCCAGGCGCTCGACGTCCGGCGCCTCGCCCCGGAGCAGCGCCGCCGTCTCCTCGCCGGCGACACCATCGCCTACCAGGTGATCGAGACGAGCGAGACCGAGCTGGGGGCGGGCGTGGCGATGTACCTGCCGGTCCCTCTCGCGCGGGCGGCCGATGTGCTCACGAACCCCGACGTCGTCCTCAAGGATCCGAGCATCACCGCGGCCGGGCTGGTGCCCGTCGGGGCGACCGTGACGTCCCTACAGGGGTTCAAGCTCGCCGCCAGCGAGGCCGGGGACGCGCAGGACGCGCTCGACGCGGCCGTCGGCTCGCGCTTCAACCTCGCGCCGCCCGAGATCGACGCCTTCCACGCGGCCCGGAGCACGCTGCGGGCGGGCGACCGCGCGGCCGTGCTGGAGGTGGCGGCCGGCCAGTGGCGACTGCTCCTGCTCC
>DASZJM010000268.1:0-21334 GCA_035948165.1 Candidatus Methylomirabilota bacterium | reverse complement strand
GAGGGCCTGCTGGTCCTCCGGGAACTTCAGCGAGGGATAGGTGTGCGAGCAGAAGCCGCGCGGAGTCTTGTAGTACTCGGCGTTGAAGCACGCGTACTGATGGAGGGTCTCGCCGTACACCGGCAGGCCCTGGCTGCGCGCTTCCATCACCGTCTCCACCCCTTCCTTCGCCGAGACGTGGACGAAGTAGACCCCCGCCCCGCTCGCCTTCGCGAGGGCGACGGTGCGCCGGAACGCGAGCAGCTCGGAGAGCTTGGTGTGGACGAGGTGGAGATTGCTCCCCTCCATCCGCCCCTCCTCACGGAAGCGCTCGTAGTTGAACTGGACGAGATCCTCGTCCTCGCCGTGCACCACCATGATGCCGCCCGCCTTGGCCACTTTCTCCATGGCGAAGTGGATGCGGCCGAAGTCGATGCGATTGCCCGCCCGCTTCGGATGCGGGGGCAGCACGTTGGTGGTGAACACCTTGAAGCTGGGGTGCCCGGCCTGGATGGCCTCGCCGATCTGGTCGAAGACCCGAATCGGCAGGGCCCCCGCGAGCGTCAGGTGAAAAGCGTAGTCGACGTAGGAGTTGCCCTTCCAGCGGCTCGCGCGTTGCTCAATCACTGGTTGAATGTCGGTGCCCGGCCGCACGTAGGCGAAGTCGATGTGGGTGGTGGTGCCGCCGCACGCCATACCCCGGGTGTCGTCCTCGGGCCCGAGCGTGATCGAGGGCTGCTCGGGATGCGACATGATCCCGTGGGCCAGGTGAGCGTGCGGCTCGACGCCGCCCGGCGAGACGATCTGACCCGCCGCGTCGATGACGCGCGCGGAGTCGGTGGGCAGCGTGCCCGGCGCGGCCACCACCGCGATCTGCTCGCCGCGTACGCCCACGTCCCAGACGCCCACGCCCTGCGGCGTGATGACCTGCCCGTTGCGGATCACGAGGTCGAGCACGATCGGAGCCTAGCCCAGGTCGCGCAGGCCGTCAACGCCGCGCGGATGGCGCACCGGGTCCGCGCTCACGGCAGCGCCGGCCGCCGGCGATGCCACGCGGTGGCCCGCTCGTAGGCGTGGCCCAGGCGCAGGAGCGTCGCCTCGTCGAACGGGCGGCCGACGAGCTGCATGGCGAGCGGGCGGCCGTCGGGGGCGGCGCCGCAGGGCAGCGAGAGCGCGGGGAGGCCGAGCGCGTTGAACGGCCGCGTCAGGCGCGAGAAGCGGCCCATGCGGCCGATCACGTCGGCGGTGCTGCCCGACTTCACGTGGGCCAGCGCGGGCGCCGGCTCGGGAATGGTCGGGGTGACCAGCACGTCGATGCGCGAGAACACGCTGTCGATGAACTCTCGGGTGAGCTGCGCGCGCAGCCGCTGGCCCAGGAGGTACTCCTGGGCGGTCACGGTGAGACCGGGGCTCATGCGATCGCGCACCGCCGGCTGCAGCTCGCCCGGCCGGTCCTTGAGGAGGCGGGCGTGGATCACCGCGGCCTCGGCCCGCACCATCACGTTGCTGCAGGCGGAGACGATCGGCCCCGGATCGGGAACCACCAGCGACTCGACGCGCGCGCCCAGGCCGCCGAGCACGGTCACCGCCTCCGCGAGCGCGGCGCTCACGCCCGCGTCGAGCCCGTCGGCGTAGAAGCCGCCGGCCACGCCGAGACGGAGACCGCCGACCGGGCCCTCGAGAGCGGCCACGTAGTCCGGCACCGGCCGGCGGCTGGTGGTCGCGTCGAGGGGATCGGGCCCGGCGATGGCGCCCAGCATCAGCGCCGCGTCGCGCACGGTCCGGGCGAGCGGGCCCACGTGGTCGTAGGACCAGGAGAGCGGCATCACGCCGGCGCGGCTCACCCGCCCGTAGGTGGGCTTGATCCCCACCACCCCGCAGGCCGCGGCGGGCAGGCGGATCGAGCCCCCGGTGTCGGTTCCGAGCGCGCCGGCCGCGAGCCCGCCGGCCACCGCCGCGCCCGAGCCGCTGCTCGAGCCGCCCGAGACGTGGCCGATGCGCCACGGGTTCTGCACGTCGCCGTGATGGGCGTTGTCGCCGAAGGGGCCGAGCGCGAGCTCGGTCATGTTGAGCTTGCCCAGGGTCAGGGCGCCCGCCGCTTGCAGCCGCGCCACCGCGGTGGCGGGCGGCGCGCCGACGAAGTAATCGGGGGTGAGCGTCCCGCACGAGGTCGGGAGGCCCGCGATCAGGAATAGGTCCTTGTGGGCGAGCGGCACCCCGTGGAGCGGGCCGCGCCACGTCCCGGCCGCGGCCTCGCGCTCGAGGGTCGCCGCGGCGGCCAGCGCGCGGTCGCCGTCCACCGTGATGAAGGCGTGGAGCGTGGGGTCGAGCCGGGCGATGCGGTCGAGGTAGGCGCGGGTCAGCTCCACCGGCGAGATCTTGCGGTGGCGGATGCCCTGCGCCAGGTCGCTCAGGGTGGAAGACGTCAGCTCATCCATGGGGAGGCTCCCTTCACATGCCGAGATACGCGCGCTGCACGTGCTCGTTGTCGAGGAGGTCGCGGCCGGCGCCGGTCAGCACCACGCGCCCGTTCTCGAGCACGTAGCCGCGCCCGGCCAGGGCCAGCGCCTGGCGGGTGTTCTGCTCGACCAGCAGGACGGTGGTGCCCGCCCGGTTGATCTCGCCGATGATGCGGAAGATCTCCTGCACGATCTTGGGGGCGAGGCCGAGCGAGGGCTCGTCGAGCATCAGCAGGCGCGGGCGCGCCATCAGCGCGCGGCCGATGGCGAGCATCTGCTGCTGGCCGCCCGACATGGTGCCGGCGGCCTGGGCGCGCCGCTCGGCTAAGATCGGGAAGAGCGCGAGCACGCGCTCGAGGCTCTCGCGGCGGTGGGAGCGGGCCGCGCGGGTGTAGGAGCCCAGCTCCAGGTTCTCGAGCACGGTGAGGCTCGGGAAGATCTTGCGGCCCTCCGGCACCTGGACCACGCCGTGCTCCACCACCGCGTGGGTCGGCAGCCGGTCGAGCCGCGCGCCGTCGAGCAGGATCTCGCCCGCGCGCGGGCGGAGGAGGCCCGAGATCGCGCGCAGCATGGTGGTCTTGCCCGCCCCGTTGGCGCCCACCACCGAGAGGATCTCCCCCGGCTCGATGACCAGGTCGACCGCGGTGAGGGCGGGCAGGTCGCCGTAGGCCACGTCCACCGCGCGGAGGGCGAGCAGGCTCATCGCGGGGCGGCCTCGGAGGTCTCGCCGAGATAGGCCTCGACGACCAGAGGGTCGCGGGCCACGCTGGCCGGCGGCCCGTCGGCGATCTTCTCGCCGTGGTGCAGCACCACCAGGCGGTGCGAGAGGGCCAGGATCGCCCGCATCACATGCTCGATGATCAGGAGGCTCACCCCGCGGGCGTGGATGCCGCGGATGAGCCCGATGATCGCCTCGATCTCGGTGGGATTGAGCCCGGACATCACCTCGTCCAGTAGCAGGAGCCGGGGCTCGGTGGCAAGCCCGCGCGCCACCTCGAGGCGCTTGCGGTCGGGCAGGGTCAGGTGGCGGGCCGGCACGTCGCGGCGCGGGCCGAGCCCGACGAAGTCCACGATCTCGGCGGCCCGGCGGCGCGCCTCCCCGACCTCGCGCGCGCGGTTGAACGCGCCCACCATCACGTTCTCGAGCGTGGTCAGCCCGGCGAACGGCTGCACGAGCTGGAAGGTGCGGGCGAGCCCGAGCCGGCAGATCGCGTGCGGCTTGAGCCCCACCAGGCTCGTGCCGTCGAAGTGGATCGAGCCCTCGCTCGGAGCGTGGTAGCCGGCGACCAGGTGGAACACGGTGGTCTTGCCCGCCCCGTTGGGCCCGATCAGCCCCACGATCTCGCCGGGCGCGACGGTGAGGTCGAAGCGGCTCACCGCCACGAGCCCGCCGAAGCGCCGGGTGAGGCCGCGGATCTCGAGGCCTCGGCCCGCGGGCGCGCTCACGCCGGTCGCTCCGCCGCGGACCGGCGGCTGCGAATCCAGCCCACCAGGCCGTTGGGCAGGAACGAGATGACGAGGATGAGGATGAGCCCGTAGAGCATGATGTCGGCGCCGGCCCGGCCGCGCAGGAGCGCGCGGGTCAGCTCGGAGATCGGGGTCAGCACGAAGGAGCCGAGCAGCGGGCCCGCCACCGTGCCGGCCCCGCCCACGATGGCGGGCAGCAGGCCGCCGATGGAGATCGCGGGCCCGAAGGTGAGGCTCGGGTCGATGTAGGCGAAGTACTGCGCGTAGAACGTCCCCCCGAGCGCGGTGAGGAACGACGAGATCGCCATCGCGGCGAGCTTGGTGGAGAGCGCGTCCACCCCGGCCGCCTCCGCCGCGTCCTCGTTCTCGCGGATCGCGGCCAGAGCGTAGCCCATGCGCGAGCGCTCGATCAGGCGGGTGATCGCGAGTGCGGCGAGGGCCAGGCCCAGGATGACGTAATAGTAGGGCAGCTTCTCCGCGAACAGGAACAGGGCGGGGGCCGAGCCGCGGTTCGGCACCACCAGGCCGAGCGAGGAGCCCACCGCCTTCCAGTTCACCGCGACGACCCGCAGCATCTCGGCGAAGGCGAGGGTCACCAGGGAGAAGTACGGCCCGCGCAGGCCGTAGCGGAACGAGAGGTACCCCGCGAAGAGCCCGAACGCGGCCGCGAGCGCGCCGCCGGCCAGCATGCCGATCCAGGGGGTGAGGCCGAGGTGCAGGAACAGCAAGGTGGAGGTGTACGCCCCGATGCCGAAGAAGGCGGCGTGGCCGAACGAGAACTGCCCGCCGTAGCCGCCCAGGATGTTCCAGCAGGAGCCGAGGTAGCCGAAGAAGAGGACGCTGATCAGCACCTCGAGCGCGTACTTGGGCAGCCACACCGGCACCACCACGAGCACCGCCACCACCACGATCAGGACGAGCCTACCGGCCACGGCGCGCTCCGAACAGGCCTTCCGGGCGCAGGAGCAGCACGATCACGAAGAGGCCGAAGACCACGAGCTGCTTGAGCGAGCCGGGGAGGAACGCGGCGCCGAGCGACTCGGCGAGGCCCACGATGAAGCCGCCCACCAGCGCGCCGAGGAAATTGCCCATGCCGCCCAGCACCACCACCACGAAGGCCATGATGTTGAAGCTCTCGCCCACGTCGGGGGCCACGTAGAAGAACGGGGTGACCAGCGCGCCCGCCACCGCCACGCAGGCCGAGCCGATGCCGAACGCGACCCCGCGGATGCGCGCCACGTCGATGCCGACCAGGCGCGCGCCTTCCGGCTCCTCGGACAGCGCGCGAATCGCCTTGCCCGCGTCGGTGGTGCGCAGGAAGCCCCACAGCGCGAGCGCGATGAGGATCGCGCCGCCCGCCGCCACCAGGCGCGGCACCTCGACCAGCACGTCGGCCACCAGGAAGGACGCCCCCGAGTACGAGACCCGTACCGTCCGGAAGTCGCCCTGCCACAGCACGAGGGCGAGGTTCTCGAAGACGAGGGCGACCCCGAGGGTGAGCAGCAGCTGGTTGTGCTCGGCGGCGGCGCGGTTCGGCTCGATGACGATTCGCTGGATGAGCATCCCGAGGCCGAAGAAGAGCGGGCCGGTGACGAGGATCGAGAGGTAGGGATCGAGGCCCACGAGCACGAAGAGCCAGTAGGAGGCGTACATCCCCAGCATCATCACCGCCCCGTGGGCGAAGTTGATGATGCGGAGCACCCCGAAGATCAGGGAGAGGCCGCTCGCGACCAGCCCGTAGACGCCGCCCAGGAGGAGGCCGCTGACGACGGCCTGGAGGAAGAGCCAGGTCACCTCGGCCGGGTCACCTCGTGGAAGGGACTAGCCCTTCCACTTCGGCACCGGGAAGACCGGCTTGGCTTCCTGAAAGCGCGCGGGCCCCACCACCACCGGCTTGCCGCCCTGCACCTGGAGGAGAGCCGGGGTCGCGTTGACGCCTTCGCCCGCCTCGTCGAAGTGGATCGCGTCCTGGGTGAGGATGTGGTCGGTGAGGTTGGTCTTGGCGATCGCGTCCCGCACCTTTTCCCGGTCGGTGGAGGCGGCGCGCTCGAGCGCGTCCTTGAGCACGAACATCACCTGGTACCCCTGCACCCCGTGGTTCGACATGGTGGCGCCGAAGCGCTTCTGGTACGCGTCGAACACCGCGCGCGCCCGCGCGCTCTGCGGGTTGTGCCAGTAGTTGCCGTCGAAGAGCAGGTCGGTGAGGTCGCGGTTGTCCGCGATGAACTTCGGATTCGAGTAGGCCGCGTTGGCGAGACCGACCAGGGCGTGCACCCCGATGCGTAGCTTGGCCGCGGTCTCCGCGATGATCTTGGAGTCGCCGTAGTAGCCGCTGATCACGAGGAGGTCCGGGCGGGCCGCCTTCACCTTCGACAGCTCGGCGGTGAAGTCGGGCGAGCGCAGGTTGTAGGGCACCCGCTGCACCAGCTCGTAGCCCATCTTGGGCGCGAAGGCCTCGACGTGGTTGCCCATGGTGGTGCCGAAGTTGCCGTCCTCGTGCATGATCGCCACGCGCTTGATCGGGGTGCCCGCGCTCTTGGCCATCTCGATCATGTTGCCCACCGTCAGGGTGGCCATCGCGCGGGCGTTGGGCTGCATGCGAAAGCAGTAGCGCAGCCCGCCGTCCAGCACGTTGTCGGCCACGGTGGCGAGCAGGAGGAACGGGGTCTTGTTCTTCTCGGTGACCTGGCGAACCGAGAAGGCGACCAGGCTCGAGAAGGGACCGATCAGCGTGGTGACGCCCTGATCGATCAGACGCGCCGCCTCCGAGTTGCCGAGCTCGACCTTGTTCTGGGTGTCGCCGGGCAGCAGGGTGATCTTCGCGCCCCCGAGAGACTTGACCCCGCCCGCCCCGTTGATCTCGTCGACCGCGAGCAGCAGCCCGTTCAGCGCGAGCTGCGCCTCGAACGCGAGCGGCCCGGTGACCGGCAGGATGTAGCCCACCTTCACCTCGCGGGCCTGGGCCCGCCCTCGCGCCGGTGCGGCGAGGGCCACCGCGGAGGCGGCGCCCATCGTCGTGAGGAAGCGGCGGCGCCCGATCGACGTCACCACGGGATCTCGCTGGTCGTTCGACATCGATCGTGTCCTCCGGAGCGGGATTCGAGTGAGTGAGACTGGCGTGATTCGAACGCGGCGAGCCTAGCATCCACCCTCTACCCTGTCAACGCGGCCGGGCCCGGCCGCGCGATCACGAGGTGTAAGATCGAGGGCGGTTTGTCCGAATGACCGCGCTCTGGACTTCATTCCTCGTCGTGGCGCTGGCCGAGATGGGCGACAAGACCCAGCTCGTGGCCCTGGCGCTCGCCACGCGGTATCGGCGGCCGTGGACCGTGATGCTCGGGATCCTGCTCGCCACCGTCGCCAACCACGCGCTGGCCGCCACCGCCGGCGTCTGGGTCTCGCGGCGGTTGCCTCCCGCCGCGCTCGCGTGGGGACTGGCGCTGAGCTTCATCGCGTTCGGGGTGTGGACCCTCGTGCCGGACCGCGCGCCCACGACCGATGGGCCCGGCCGCTGGGGGCCGCTGCTCACCACCACCGTGGTCTTCTTCCTCGCCGAGATGGGCGACAAGACCCAGCTCGCCACCGTGGCCCTCGGCGCGCGCTTCGAGAGCGCGGAGCTGGTCACGGTGGGGACCACCCTCGGCATGCTGGTCGCCGACGGCCTGGTGGTCTTCGGCGGATCCCAGCTCACCCGCGTGGTTTCCCCCGCGCTGCTTCGCCGCGCCGCCGCCGGGCTCTTCCTGGTGCTCGGGCTGCTCGCGCTCGCCAGCGTGCTGTCCGGGCGATAGATCCACGGATTATCCACAGCTATCCACAGGATTTCCCGTATCCCCAGCCTACCCACATGTTGGGGATAACGGCGCCGACCACCCCAACTAGTAGGGGATGATGCCGAATGGGTCCAGGGCCGAAAAGGCACATGTTGACAGGGGTTTAAGCTTCGACTAGAGTGGGCGAGCTACCCCCTGCAGCGACCCAGTCCCCACGGAGGCGGAACGGCCGATGATCACGGTTCCCGCGCACCGCGTGAAACAGTTCGGGGTCGAATTCTTTCAGGCCTCGTTCTCTGCCAAGGACATCGACCGGCTGGTGAAGTTCGAGGTGCTCGGGTACGGAGGCGCCGAGACCCAGCCGCCCGGCAAGGGCAAGCAGCGCGCGAACCGCGCGCGCGTGAACTGGGAAGCGCTCGAGAAGCGGATCGGCGAGAGCGAGACCGCCTACCAGCGCCCGGTCATCCGCCGCAAGATCGACGAGCTCGTCAGCTACTACCGCGACTGCAAGGACGCGGGCACGCTGCCCGCGATTCCCGGCGCGGTCATCATCACCTCCGAGAAGCGCTTCACCTTCACCCCGATGGCGAGCCAGCACGACCTGGGCCTGCTGCAGATCCCGGAAGAGCACGGCGTCCTGCGCGTGCTGGACGGCCAGCACCGGCTGCTCGCCCTGCACGCGCTGACCCAGGCGGGCGAGAACCTCGGCATCGAGGTGCCGGCGGTGCTCTTCGACCGGCTCGACGCGCGGCAGATCGTGGAGCTGTTCGTCACCATCAACGCCAAGCACACGCGACTCAACCCGTCGCACATCGTGAGCCTGGCCGGGCGCAAGCTCTACCCGGATCCCAATCAGGCGATGGCCCACGACGTCATCCGCTCGCTCAACGAGGACGAGACCTCGCCGCTCGCGGGCGAGATCAAGATGCTCGGCACCGGCCGCGGGCGCGTCTCGCAGGCCCCGCTCGCCGAGGAGATCGTGGACTTCCTCGACGCGGTGGAGAAGATCGGCGGCGGCGCCCGCATGAACGAGGTGCGGCAGCACGCCAAGCGTTTCTTCCTGAACTACATCAAGGCGGTGGCGGGGGTGTTCCCCACCGCGTGGGCGGGTCGCAAGTACTCGATCAAGACCGGCGCCGCACTGCGCGCCTTCATCCGGGTGGCTCCCGACGTGATGGCGCGCGCCCGCGAGCTCAAGCGCGACGCGTTCGACTTCCACGCCATCCGCGAGGCGGTCAAGCCGTGGGGCGACCGCCTGAAGGACCGCCGCTTCGAGACCGAGGGGGAGTGGAAGAACAAGCTCGCGGGCGGCACCCGCGGCACCGTCGAGGCCCTCACGCGCGAGCTGCGCGAGGCCCTGCGGGGCTAGTCGCGCCGGAACCCGCGTCCGCGGCTCCGCGAGGAACGTCCGCGGCTCCACCGCGAGCGTCCGCAACTGGGGGAGTGCGGGGGCCATGTCTGGGCCCCCGCAGATGAAGAGCCTCTAAGGCTTTAGCGGGAAGTTCGCGGCGAGGATGTCGAAGGTTTTCTTGCCGCCCGGGAGGGTCGCGATCACGGTGTCGCCGACCTTCTTGCTGATCAGGGTGCGGGCCAGCGGGGACATGATCGAGATCAGGCCCTGCTTGGGGTCCGCCTCGTCCGAGCCCACGATCTGGTAGATCGTCTCCTTGCCGTCCTCGTCCTCGAGCTTGACGGTGGAGCCGAAGGTGACCCGGTCCCCCGACGTCGGCGGATCGATCACCTCGGCGGTGCCCACCTTGGACTCGAGATCGGTGATGCGGGCCTCGATGAACCCCTGGCGCTCGCGCGCCGCGTGGTACTCCGCGTTCTCGCTCAGGTCGCCGTGGGCCCGTGCCTCCGCGATGGCCCGCACGATGTTCGGGCGCTCCTTCTTGAGCCGAGCCACCTCGTCGCGCAGCCGCTCGTAGCCGGCGCGCGTCATCGGGGTGCGCTGGACGCTCATGTCCCGATCACCTCGTCGCTGCGCTTCACCTCGGCGAGGAAGCCGTTGAGGCTCCCCAGGTGCGTCCGATGGACCTGGTCGTGCGGGATCACCACCCCGTCGGGATCCTTGACGTCCATCGCGGCGGTGGCGTCCGAGAGCAGCGTCACCTTGAAGCCGCGGTGGGCCGCCTCGCGGGTAGTGGTGTCGCAGCACATCTGGGTCATGAAGCCGGAGACGATGACCCGCTCGATGCCCCGCCTACGGAGCTCGGACTCGAGCGGGGTATCGGTGAACGCGCCGGGCAGGTGCTTGGTGATGATCGGCTCCTCCGCCCGCGGCGCGACCGCGTCGTGAATGGCGAGCGCGGGGCTCCCCGGCACGAAGGTGGTGGCTCCGGGTCGGCGGCTCTCGTGGACGATGTGGAAGACGGGCACCCGGCTCTCGCGCGCCCAGCGCAGGGTCTCCGCGATGCGGCCCACCGCCTGCGGGCCGGCGGGCAGGACCACCTTGCCGATCGGGGCGAAGTACTCCTGCTGAGCGTCGATGATGAGGAGCGCGGTCTTGTCCATCGCGAGTCTCCCGTTGGTCAGCGCGTCATGGAGGCGGGCTGGCCGCCGACTTCGACCTTGGCCGACGCGAGTCGACCGCGAATCCACGTCTCCCACGCGAGCGCCCGCTTCTGCTCGAGCACCTGCTTGTCCAGCTCGTCCCGCTCCCGGTTGAACCCGTCGGGGCTGGCCGGCTGCCGCTCGAGCGTCTTGACCACGTAGACGCCGCCGCCCTCCGCTCGCACCGGCTCCGCGACCTGGCCGGCCGGTGTCTGCAGGGCGGCCAGCAGCACGCTGCCGGGGATGCTGCCGCGCTCCTTCGGCGGGTCGGCGCGCGAGAACAGCGGGATGCTCCCGGTCGTGAAGCCCTCCGCCTTGGCCGCCGCCGCGAAGTCGCCGCCCTTGGTGACCGCCGCCGCGAGGGTCTTGGCCTTGTCGGACAGCTGCTGCTCGGCCCGCTCGCGCTTGATCGCCTCGAGCACGCGGTCGCGGATCTCGGCCACCGGGGGCACCCCCGCCGGGATCTGCTGCGCCACCTTGATCACCGCGTAGCCCGCCGCGGTCTTGATCGGGACGGAGACGCCGCCGACCGCGAGCCCGAACACCGCCTCGTCGAGCTGCGGGTCTCGGCCGGCCTCACCGAGCGCGTCGCCGCGCCCGAAGGTGATCTCGCGCGCCTCGAGCCCGGCGCGCTTGGCCGCCGCCGCGAAGTCGGGGGCGCCGAGCAGCGCGGTCTTCGCCTCGTCCGCGCGGGTCCGGGCGGCCTGCTCGCTCTTCTGGGCCGCGAGGGTCACCTTGATCTTGGGCGCCACTTCCTTGAGCGGCGTCTTGCCCCCGTCGCGCACGTCGAGGATGCGGATCGCGTGGTAGCCGAACGGGGTGCGCACCGGATCCGAGATGTCGCCCTTCTTCAGCGCGAACGCGGCCTGCTCGAACGGCGCCACCAGCTCGCCGGGGCCGACGAAGCCGAGATCGCCGCCCTGCACCGCGCTCGCCTTGTCCTCCGAGACCTCCCGCGCGAGCTTGCCGAAGTCCTCGCCGGCGCGCGCGCGCTTGATCACGTTCTCGACCTTCGCCTTCGCCGCGTTCTCCGCGTCGCTGCCGCCCACCGGGGGCACCCGCACCAGCACGTGGGCGAGCCGGAGGCGCCGCGGCTCCTCGAACTCGGACCCGTGCTCCTTGTAATAGGCCTCGACCTCCGCGTCCGAGACCGCGGCGGCCTGGGGGGTCGCGGTTACCAGCACGTACTGCAGCCGCCGGCGCTCCGGCTGGCTGAACTGCGGCTGGTGGCTCTTCACGTAGGGCTCGAGATCGGCGTCCGCCACCTGCACCGCGGCCATCGCGGGCTTGACGTCGGCGTAGGCCCACACCGCGCGCACCTGCTCGTGGCGCTGGCGGTAGGCCTCGCGCGCCTCCTCCTCGGAGACCTTCACGCCCTGCTTGATCAGGTTCTCCATCTTGCGGCGGACGAGGCCACGGCGCACCTCGGTCTCGAATTCACCGGGGTCGAGCCGGATCTGGCGCAGCACCTTCAGGTACTCGTCACGCGAGAAGCGGCCGTTCTCCTGGAACTCGCGAATCTGCTGAATGGTCGCGCGCAGCTCGTCGTCGCTGACCCGCACCCCCTCGTGCGCCGCGCCCTGGATCACGATGGCCTCGGTCACCAGCTCGTTGATCACCTGCTGGGAGAGGCCGAGCCGCTCGGCCAGCTCCGGGGTCAGCCGCTGGCGCGCCATCCGCTCGTAGGCCGCCATCATGTTGGCCTGGGCCCGCCGGAAGCGCTCGGGGGGGATCTCCTCGCCGTTGACCACCGCCACCGCGTGGCTCCCGCCGCTGCTGAAGGGCCCGGAGCCGAAGTAGAAGAGGACGCCCGAGGTGAGGATGAAGACCACGACCACGAACAGGAGCACGATCTTCAAGCTCCTGGCGTATTCGCGCATCACGCTGATCACGGCGACGGCCTCCTAGCGGGAGTGGGTCGAGGGCTTGGCGGTCAAGGCCTTAGCCTACCATACGGCGGGCGGAGCCCCGGACGGCCTAGGCGGCGAGCAGCCGCTGGACGAGCGGCAGCACGAAGTAGATCACGAAGGCGACCGCGGCCGCGTACATCATGGCCGGCACGGTGGCGCCCTTGCCGCGGACCAGCTTGATGACGCAGTAGGCGATGAAGCCGGCGCCGATGCCGTTGGTGATCGAGTAGGTGAAGGGCATCACCGCGAGGGTGAGCAGCGCGGGGAAGCCCTCCTCGAAATCGTCGAACGGAATGTCGCGGACCACGCGGCTCATCAGGTAGCCGACCACGATCAGGGCCGGCGCGGTGGCCTGGGCCGGCACCACCCCGGCGAGCGGGGCGAAGAAGAGCGCGAGCAAGAAGCACACCCCGGTCACCACCGAGGCGAGCCCGCTCCGCGCGCCCGCCGCCACCCCCGCGGCCGACTCGATGTAGGTCGTGGCCGACGAGGCCCCCGCCGCACCGCCCGCCACCGCGGCGAGCGAATCCACCAGGAGCACCCGGTCGAGCCGCGGCAGCCGGCCGTCCCGGGTGAGCCAGCCCGCCTCGCCCCCGATGCCGATGACGGTGCCCATCGTGTCGAAGAAGTCGGAGAGCATGATCGAGAAGATCACCACCACCGCGGTGATCACGCCCACCCGGGCGAAGACGGTGAGATCGAAGCCGGCCCCGAGGCTCGAGAAGTCCGGCCACGCCACCAGGGCCGCGGGCCAGACCGCCTGCCCCGGGATCGGAAACGCGCGGCCCCCGGTCGCCACGTTCACCGCCACCGCGACCACCGTGCTCGCGAGGATACCGACCAGGAGCGCTCCGCTCGAGCCGCGGGCGCTGAGCCACACGGTGAGGAAGAGCCCGAAGAGGGCCACCGCCACCGGAGCCGACGAGAGGTCGCCGAGGGTCACCGGCACCCCGGGCGGTCCCGGCTTCACGATGCCCGCCGAGACCAGGCCGATGAAGAGGATGAAGAGCCCGATGCCGACCCCGATGGCGCGCTTCAAGGCGGCCGGGATCGCGTTCATGATCGCTTCGCGGAAGCCGGTCAGCACCAGCACCGTGATCACGACACCCTCGAGCAGCACCACGCCCATCGCGGCGGTCCACGGCAGCTTCATCCCGGCCACGAGCTGGAACGCGACCACCGCGTTCAGGCCCATGCCGGAGGCGAGGGCGAGCGGGTAGTTGGTGGCGAGCCCCATCGCGATCGTGAGCACGCCGGCGACCAGACAGGTGGCGGCCTGGGTCGCCGGGAACGACGGGCCCTGGCCCTGGAGCGCCGGCACGCCCGCGAAGGAGAGGATCGCCGGGTTCACGAAGATGATGTAGGCCATCACCATGAAGGTGGTGAGGCCGCCGCGGAGCTCGCCCCCCGGGGTCGTGCCGAGCCGGCCCAGGTCGAAGTAGCGCGCGAGCACCGGGTCAGTCGCTCTCCAGATCGGCGATCCGGGGAGCGGCCGCCGCGCCCTCTTCCGGCACCACCCGCCGGGCCACCGTGAGGAAGCCGGTGTGGGCCACCATCCGGTGGAACGGACGCACCGAGGTGCCGTCGATGTTCCACGGGCGGAGCAGCGTCTCGAACGTCTCCACCAGGGCGTAGCCGCGATGCCGCCGCAGGGTCTCGGTGAGCTGGTGCGACTGGATGATGGTGGGCACGTAGGAGAGGAAGATGCCGCCCGGGCGCAGCACGCTCGCCACCGGATCGACCAGGCGCCACGGCTCGGGCAGATCGAAGACGGCCCGGTCCACCGGCTCCTCCTCGGGGAGCCCGTCCTCCACCGGCCGGATCCGCACGATCAGGTTGGTCACCTCGCCGAGGCGCATCTGGATGTTGGCGAGCGCGCGGCGGCAGAAGTCCTCGCGCTGCTCGTAGCTCACCACGCGCCCCTCGGGCCCGACCGCGCGCAGGAGCGCGAGCGTGAGCGCGCCCGAGCCCATCCCCGCCTCGAGCACGCGGGCCCCGGGGAAGATGTCGGCCCAGAACATCACCATCGCGAGGTCCTTGGGATAGATGACCTGGGCCCCGCGCGGCATGTCGAGCACGTACTCGGCCAGGGTCGGACGGAGGGCGAGGTAGCGCGTGCCCTTCGAGGTACGCACCCACGAGCCGTCCGGATGCCCGATGATCGCGTCGTGGGTCACCCAGCCGCGGTCGGAGTGGAAGGTCTCGCCCTTCCGCAGCAGCAGCAAATGGCGACGGCCGCGCTGATCGATCAGCAGCGCCTGCTCGCCGTCCTCGAACTTATCCGACGTCACCGGTCTTGGGGTCCGGCAGGAACAGGGCGGCCACGAAGCCGGCCAGCGGCATCGCCGCCGAGATGCCGAGCGCGGTGGTGAGCCCCCAGTGGTCGGCCACCCATCCGAGCCCGGTCGCGCCGATCCCGCCCGCACCGATGGCGAAGCCCACGATCAGGCCCGAGGCCATGCCGGGGCTCCGTGGCAGGTAGGCCTGGCCGAGGACGACCGACATCGTGAAGGTGGAGACGAGCACGAACCCGAGCAGGGCGAGGAGGACGAATACCAGCGGCCCGCCGGATACGAGGAGAAAACCGCCCGCGAGCGGAGCGGCGAGGAGGAACACGCCCACCACGGAGCGCCGGATCCCGACGCGATCGGCCACCGGCCCCGCCACCAGCGTGCCGATCGCGCCCGAGCCCAGGAACACCGCGAGCAGGGTGCCGACCAGGCGTGGATCGCCGTGGAGCACGTCCTTCCAGTAGAACGGCATGAAGGTCGTGAACCCGAGCTGAGTCCAGGAGCGGATCGCCACCACCAGGATGAGCAGGCTCATCGCGCCCACCATCGTCCGGGCGCCCGACGCGTTGGCGCGGGCGCGCGCGGCGGCCGGCGGCGGCGCGGAGAGCCGGGGCAGCACCGCGACGAGCAGGCCCGCCACCAGGAGCCCGGGGACGAGCATCCCGAGGCTGCCCGCCGGCCCGAAGCCGATGAGCAGCGCGGTCATCAGCGGCGGGCCCAGCGCGATGCCGATGTTGCCCCCGGTGGAGAAGATGGAGACGCCGGTGGCCTTGCGCTCGCCCGCCACCGCGGTGGCGGTGCGATATCCCTCCGGATGGTAGGCGGCCACCCCGAACCCGGTGATCATCACCAGCGCGAGCACCGCCGCGTACGACGGCGCGAGCCCCATGAAGGCGAGCCCCACCGAGGAGAGCAGCACTGAGAGCGGGAGCAGCCAGCGGCGGGCCGTCTTGTCGGCCAGGTAGCCGAAGAGCGGCTGGATCATCGACGACGTGACGTTGGCGCTCAGCACGATCACCCCGGTCGCGGCGTAGGACAGGTTGAGCGCGTCCTTGATGACCGGGAGGATCGCGGGCAGCGAGCCCTGGTTGATGTCGATGACCATGTGCCCGAGGGCCAGCAGGCCGAGCAGCCGCATGTCGGGTCGGGCGCACTCCGCGGGCAAGACGCCGACAGACGGCAGGGCGACGCTGGATGAGGACGAGTCCGGGCTCATGGGCACCCTATGCTACACCAGCCGCGCGATCAGATGCCGAAGGCGTCCAGCCCCGTGATGTCCCGCCCGACGATCAAGGTGTGGATGTCGTGGGTCCCCTCGTACGTGTTGACCGTCTCGAGATTCATCATGTGCCGGATGATCGGGTGCTCGTCGACGATGCCGGCCGCGCCCAGGATGTCGCGGGCCAGACGCGCCCCGTCGAGCGCCATCTGCACGTTGTTCATCTTGGCCATCGAGATCTGCTGCGGCCGCGCCCGCCCCGCGTCCTTCAGCTGACCGAGCCGCCAGCAGAGCAGCTGGGCCTTGGTGATCTCGGTGATCATCCACACCAGCTTCTGCTGCACGAGCTGGAAGGAGCCGATCGGCTTGTTGAACTGGATGCGCTGCTGGGAGTACTGGAGCGCCCAGTCGTAGCACCCCATCGCGGCGCCGATCGCGCCCCACGCGATGCCGTAGCGGGCCTGGGACAGGCAGGAGAGCGGACCCTTGAGCCCCTTCACCCCGGGCAGCTTGTTCTCGAGCGGGATGCGGCAGTCCGCGAACGCGAGCTCCGAGGTGATGGAGGCGCGCATGGAGAACTTGCCGTGGATGTCGAGCGTGCTGTAGCCGGGCGTCCCCTTCTCCACGAGGTAACCGCCGATCTCGCCGTCGTCGCCCTTGGCCCACACCACCGCCACGTCCGCCACCGAGCCGTTGGTGATCCAGAGCTTGGTGCCGTTCAGCACGTACTCGTTGCCCTTCTTGACCGCCCGCGTCTTCATCGCGCCGGGATCGGAGCCGTGGTCGGGCTCGGTGAGGCCGAAGCAGCCGAGGGCCTCGCCGGACTGCAGCCGGGGCAGCCAGCGGTCCTTCTGGGCGTCGGAGCCGTAGCTGTGGATCGGGTACATGACGAGCCCGCTCTGCACCGAGGCGAACGAGCGCAGGCCGGAGTCGCCCCGCTCCAGCTCCTGCATGATCAGCCCATAGGCCACGTTGTCGAGGCCCGCGCAGCCGTACCCCTTGAGGGTGGCCCCGAAGACTCCCATCTCGCCGAGGTCTCGGGCCAGCTCCATGGGAAACGTGCCGTCCCGGTGATGCTGGCTCACGATGGGGAGGAACTTGGCCTCGACCCAGTCGCGCACCGCGTCCCGCATCATGCGCTGCTCTTCGGTCAGGAGCTCGTCGATCCCGTAGTAGTCCACGCCGCGAAACTTTTCCATGACGCCTGTCCTTCGCTTCGGTTAGAGGTTGGTGGGGTGGGCCGGCCGGTCTTCCCCGAGGGCCTGCTCGAGCGCGGCGGCGAGGCGCTGGTCGTGCTCGTGGCTCATCGCGAAGATGCGGCACTGGGCGACCTTGCCGGGCAGGTACTTGAGCAGCTCCTTGAGGGGCTCGGCCGACACGGTGCGCGAGGCCGCGTCGTAGATGTAGATCTGGCGGTCCTGCATCCCGATCGGGTTGAGCGGGCGCGGGTCCTGCTGGGCCATGTCGATCTTGAAGGGAAACTCGCGCAGCTCGACTGGCAGGAGCTCGCGCACGCGCTGCTCGACCTCCTCGGCCCGCATGAAGCTCTGCCCGCGCCGAGGCTCGAAGAGATCCAGCACCACCTCGTGGGACATGCGCCACTTGAGGTGGCGGTCGAGCACCTGGCGCCACTCGCGGCCGAGGGCGCGCCGCTCCGGGTCGTCCGAGTGGTCCCAGTGGGCGACCTCTTCCAGCAGCGTCCACTCGGTCATGTTGAGGTAGGGCTGGAGCTCCTTGTTCAGGTCGAACGGGAAGACCAGCCGCATGGTCTCCCGGAAGATCTCCTTCAGGTGCAGGTCGATGCCGCGGGTGGTGCGGTGGTAGTAGACGTTGGTGTAGAGGTAGAACCGCGCGTTCAGGAACATGATGAACGCTTGGATCCCGCCCCGGTCCAGCGTCAGCCCCTTCTCGCTGAAGAAGGAGTAGTACATGATCCGCTCGATGTCGATCGGCCCCACCGCGACCCCGCACATGTAGGAGTCGCGCAGCACGTAGTCCATGTTGTCCGCGGTGTAGATCCCGGAGAGCAGCGGCTTGAGGTGAGCGAGCCAGCGCGGGTGCTCGGCGGTGGGCGTGGTGTAGCTCTTGCCCATGAGGTAGCAGATCCACTCCGGGTCGATGCGCTCGCCGTCCTCGAAGGGTCCGGTCGGGCTGCGGCGCAGGCCGCGGATGAGATCGCCCAGCTCTTCTCGAATGATCCGCTGGCCGACCTTCTCGTGGGTGAGGTCGAAGTCGGCCAGGAAGTTGTCGTCGAAGAAGTGGCCGAAGGGGCCGTGCCCCACGTCGTGGAGCAGCCCGGCCATGCGCATCAGCTCCTCGAAGAGCGGCGCGGACGGCGCGTCGGTGAACTCGGCCTGCAGCGACCGGTGGAGCTGGAGCGCGAAGCGGCCCGCGAGGTGCATGGCCCCCAGGGAGTGCTGGAAGCGGCTGTGCTCCGCGGCCGGGAACACCCACCGCGCCGACTGCAGCTGCGGCACCCGGCGCAGCCGCTGCATCCACGGGGAATCGATCAGGTCCTGCTCGGTCGACTCGCCCGGCGTCCCGTCGGGCCTCGTATAGAGGATGTACTGGTGGATCGGGTCGGCGATGAGACCACGGCCCTGGTAGGTGTCGACGCCTTTCATGGCTATGAGCCTAACCTAGTTGGAGGCCAACTTACCTGTCGGAAGTAGGATAGAAACGGTAGCGATCGATCGGGCGTACCGTGATCGCGTGGCGGCCCCCCGGCCGCTCCACCGTCACGTGGACGTCCCGGTCCACCTCCCCCTGCCAGAGCGTGCGGTAGAAGTCCTCGCGGCTCGCCACCCGGCGCCCATTGACCTGGACGATGACGTCGCCGGGCCGCAGACCGGCGGCGCGCGCGGGGCTCAACGGCGAGAGGCCCGAGACCACCACGCCGCGCTCCCCCGGCTCGGTATAGAGGCCGAGCCAGGGCCGCGGGGCGCGGCTCGTGACGCGGCCGCGCGCGACCAGCTCGTCCTTGGCGGCGAGGAACTGCTCGATGGGAATGGCGAGGTTGACGTGCTGCGGCGATTCGCCGAGACGCAGCGAGGTGACGCCGATCACGCGCCCCTCGGTGTCGACCAGCGCGGCGCCGCCGAAGGCCGCGTTGTACGGCGCCACGATGAACGCGCGGTCCAGCATGTACTCCCAAGCGGCCGCGAACGGGCGCACCGCCTGCACGCGGCTCGGGGTCGCCACCAGGTCGCCGTCCTCGGAGACGCCCACCGTGCCGGTGACGTCCCCCACCGCCACCGCGCGCGAATCGCCCAGGGTGGCCGCCGGCCACGGACCGCTCCCCTCGAGGCGCGCGACCGCGAGGCCCGCCTCCAGATCGAGAGCGGCCAGCCGCGCGGCCACCTTGCGGCCGTCCCGGAGCGAGACCTGGATGCGCGCGGCGTCGAGGAGCAGATAGCTCACCGTGAGCACGTAGCCCCGGTCTCCGTCGAAGATGACGCCGCTGCCCGCCCGCTCGGTGCCGAGCGTCGCGGCGGACGGCCGGTCCGGCTCCACCTCGACCCGGATCCCGACCACCGCCGGCTCGACCCGGCGCACCTGGCTCGGCAGCGGAGAGACCCGGGAGGGCTCGAGGCGCCGGTCCACGTCGCGCGGCGCGGCCGAGGTGTCGGCGGGGGGCCGGCGCCCAGGAGCGCGACCGTGACGGCGATCCAGGCGAGAACCGGGCGACCCATGGCGACGACCTCCCCGCGCATTATGCCTGAGCCGCCCGGGTCGGGGCAGCCGGGACGTCAGGCCCGGGCCGCGTACTGGGTCTGGTAGTACTGGCGGAACGCGCCCGACTTGATCGGCTTCCACCACGCCTCGTGGGTGCGGTACCACTCCACGGTAGCGGCGAGAGCGGCGTCGAAGGTCGAGGCGGGGGCCCAGCCGAGGGCGCCGACCTTCGCCGAGTCGAGCGCGTAGCGGCGGTCGTGGCCGGGCCGGTCGGTGACCGGCTTGACGAGGCTCGGCGGCTTCCCGAGCAGGGACAGAATCCGGTGGGTCAGGGTCACGTTCTCCACCTCGGTGCCCCCGCCGATGTTGTAGATCTCGCCCTCCCGGCCCCGGCGCAGCACGAGGTCGATCGCCGCGCAGTTGTCGAGGACGTAGAGCCAGTCGCGCACGTTCTTGCCGTCCCCGTACAGCGGCAGCGGCTTGTCCTCGAGCGCGTTGGTGACGAAGAGCGGGATCACCTTCTCCGGGTACTGGTAGGGCCCGAAGTTGTTGCTGCTGCGGGTGACCAGCACCGGGAGATGGTGGGTGGTCCAGTAGGCGCGCACCAGCAGATCGGCGGCGGCCTTGGAAGCGGAGTACGGGTTCGACGGGTTCAAGATGTCGCCCTCGCGCGCGGCGCCGTGCGCGATGCTGCCGTACACCTCGTCGGTGCTCACCGCGAGGAAGCGGCCCACCTTGAGCTCGCGGGCGGCCTCCAGCAGGGTGAAGGTGCCGGTCACGTTGGTGCGGAGGAAGTCGTCGGCGCCCAGGTTCGACCGGTCCACGTGGGTCTCGGCCGCGAAGTGCACCACCGCATCGACTCCGCGCATCGCCTCGCGCACGAGCCCGCCGTCGCAGATGTCGCCGCGCACGAAGCGGTAGCGCGGATCGGCCTCCACGTCGCGCAGGTTCTCGAGGTTGCCCGCGTAGGTCAGCGCGTCGAGGTTGACGACCGCGTCGTCTCCGTGCGCGGTCAGCACGTGCCGGACGAAGTTCGAGCCGATGAAGCCGGCGCCGCCGGTGACCAGGATCCTCATGCGGCTAGCCGCGCACCACGTCCCAGACGTCGGGCCCCGCGAAGTCCCAGGGCAGCCGCCCTTCCTCGGTCTGGTCGGGATCCGGCGTGAACTGGTGGTCGACGAGGTAGATGATCCGGCCCCGGGACGCAGCCAGGTTCTTCACCCCGTGCGCGACGCCGGGCGGGATCCGCAGCAGGCGGCAGTGGCCGTCGCCCAGGATGAGCCGGCGCTGCGCGTTGCGGCTCTTCGACTGCGCGCGCACGTCGAGGAGCACCACCAGCATCTTGTCGTCGGGCGGCACGAACCACACGTCGGTCTGGCGCCGGTGGATGTGGAAGGCCTTGATGATCCCCGGATCCATCTCGCTGTAGTTGACCTGGCGGCACTCGAAGCCGGGCAGCGCCGCGGCCACGCCACGATCCAGGCGCGCCAGCTCCATGAAGGAGCCGCCGTCGTCGGTGAAGCGCTTGAGGTCGACGAGCTGGACCCCCTCGATCTCGGGCGGCCGTCCGTAGTCTTGCAGCACCATCGCCCGCTTGGCGGCGTCGGTCAGGTCGATCGGATCGCGGCTGGTCATCGGGGCGGGTCGAGGGCGAGGCCGGGCGAGTGGATTGGCGCTTTCATTTAGGCGCTGATTATAGCAGTCTTGCCCAATGCCGGGCGGTGGGCTCCCTCGGCGGCATTGGCACGTACATATTAGCCGACCGGAATTGGTGGTAATATGAAGTCGCTGAAAACGCGGGAGCTTTTCCAGCGGGAGCTTTCTCAAAGGAGCGGGGCATGAAGACGCTGAAGGAGATGCTGGCGGAGGCTCGGAGCGTGGTGCCCGAGCAGGGGCCGACCGAGGTCAAGAAGCGGATCGACGCGGGCGAGCCGCTGGTCCTCATCGACGTGCGCGATCCCGACGAGTACCGGGACGGGTTCATCGAGCCCGCGACGAACATCAGCCGCGG